>NZ_JBKWZF010000048.1:0-10728 GCF_046991905.1 Finegoldia sp.
CAATTATTCTTTTTCAGAAATAGATTTGAGATATGTTTTGAACTTTTAGGATTTTTTATTCCTTTAGCATATTGAATACTACTCCATTGTGATTGCACTCTTGATATCTCTTTATTGTATTTGTGACATATCGAAAGATATTTTCTTCCGATTATAAAACTCTCATGTGTATTAGAGTTAAAACAAGAAAAGAGGTTGTGAAGTCCAAGGTCAATACTTAGATATGAATTATTATCTACACGATAATCTATATCTTTAATTTCGTAAATTACTATAATATCGCTCTTACCATTTTTCGGCGGATATATTTTTATCTGCTTTATTACATCGAAGTCCTTGAAAAACTTATTTTCAAGATAAAGGTAATTATCTTCAATGCCATAGTCAAGATACATATATTCCTTTAATCTTTTTGACAATGAAAGTCTTACAATATCCTCATTTACTTTATGTGATATAGCATTTTGCATATAAGTAATTGCTATATTATTAGATTTGTATTTAGGTGGTTTTGGATTAACGACATTAGGACTTTTACTTTTTAATAGAGAATAAAACGACTTCCATGATTTTTCAAGTTGTTTACAAACCTCTTGTGCTGTTTGAGACGGAAGTTGCTTATACCATAAATCGCTTTTATGGTATTTCTTTTGAAAATACCAATTTGGATAATCACAAGGAAGATTTAATTCTTTATAGTTTAGTCTTTCATAATTACAAACATTCCAAAGCTTATATGCTGCATAGCACATGTGTCCTATAATGTTAGATTGTTTATTTGTTAATATTACGCTTGTCTTTCGTGCTAGTAGCATATATTCACCTCCTTAATATGCTTTAGACTGTTTTTCGATATATCTCTTAATGTTTTCTTCTGATACAGAACCTATAGTTTCGCAATAATACGAATGATTCCATAGTTGTCCTTTCCATAGCTTTTCTCTTAAATCTGGATATCTCTCAAAAAGCTTTCTTCCTGTTATTCCTTTTAAATACTTAACAATTATTGTTACCGATAATTTAGGTGGGGCGGATATGAAACAATGAATATGATCCATTTCGCCACACTCAAATAGTTTTACAGTAAAGCCTTTATTTTCGCCAATTTCTTTTGCCAACTCTTTGAGATAGTTCTCAATTTCAGCCGATAATATTTTTCTCCTATACTTTACAGACCATACAATATGGTAGTTAATATTGCATACTGAAGTACGGTAATGTACAAGGTTATCTTTCATACACATAGTATAGCATATTTTAACCAAAAAATCAAACAAATGTTCATCTATCACTTTCATCTCGGCAATTGAATTACCGAGGATTCTCGCTCAATATCCTAAGCGTTCTTTGTATTCATCTAAAACATCGATAAACTCTATAAGAGTTTGTTTATCAAAGATATCTCTGTCCGTTATACAATCCCAGAAACATTTATTTATCCAATCGTCTTTAATCCATTGAAAATCAACACAAAAGCTATCAAACAAATTTTCCACATCATATATGTTGTCTGTATCTTTTAAATCTTGTTGAAACTCTGATATTCTTTCTAAAAAAACGCATTGAGCTTTTTTAATTCTTAATTCATCCCAAAATGGATCTTGAAAGTCCTCTAACCAACGTTCGCCGAGTTTCTTATCTATATCAATAACTTTAGACAAACTTCCTTGTGCTTTTTGTATGGCTAACGCATAATCCATACTATCAAGTATATCTCGTTTCTCACGCACCAAATCCCTTAACTGGTCTAGTGACATATTGTTTAATTCTTTTACAGTCTTTAAATAATTTTTTTCTAATTCTTGCAATGATTTTTCTTCATTCATAATTTTCTCTCCTTTTCTTTGTTGTATGTAATATATCGACAAGTGACAACACCACAAGTAATTAATAGAAATATCACTTGTCTATATGTTAGTTAGCGTATCTTTCAGCGACATCACAAACACCATCAATGCTAAAACAACCCCAACAATCACATTCTATATCATCTATGTTTTCATCAATTATATTATCAGCTTTTGACCTCTCGTGATTACGATAGATCAATAACAAAGCAAGTTTCCTATAAAACAAATATTCTACGGAACGATAAATAGCAGAAAACATTTCGTCTAAATCTAATCGCATATCGTGCTCATAAGAAAAAGCGACAATATCTTCTACAAAAACCTTTGAATAAAAATCTTCTTTAAATTCTGGAAAATTTTTGCTAAAAAATCTAGCATGACTTTTACAACAATTTTGAACTATCTTTGCGAAAATGTCGCTATCATAAATGTATGAGTGAAGAAGACATTGATAAACATCTTCAGGAAATGAATCCGTTCGTGAAAAATTTTCTGAAAAATTTCTATAATTCTTTTTTGAAAAGGGAATATGGACATCAAACTTTTCTTCTAATTTTTTTAAAATTTTTTTAGTATTCTGTGCGTTAACTCTCATAATTTACTCTCCTTTATCTTTGTTATGTATGTAATATAGCGATAAATGACAACTCCACAAATAATTAATCAGCCTAACAGATGTACCCACATAAAAACCCTGCCACATAATAGCAGGGGAATAGGGTTATAGTTCTTGTGTATCATATCCATGAGAAATCAATATCTGATTGAACTTATTAACATGTCTTATATATTTCTTTTTAGAAAACAAATCAAAGGCACAATAATCAATACAATCTATCTCTGGATCTAATCTATTGCCATTAATATCAATAGGATAAAAATCCTTATCAGTCTCAATAAACTTTTCAGAAAATTCTATAATTGTTTGTGGAGCTTCTTCCAAAACTTTTGCATAATCCCAGTCAAAATTATCCAAGTACTCTTCATATGATTTGAGGACTTCTTTTTCGAGTAGCGTTCTATATTCTGATGATGTTATAACAACGCCGCTATTAACATTTTTCCACTTTGTTCTTTTCATGTTTTTCTCTCCTTTATCATTGTTATGTATGTAATATAGCGACAAGTGACAACACCACAAGTAATTAATATACCTGTAACATGTACCTAAACAAAAACCCCAAACAAAAATATTGTCTGGGGGATAGTATTTGCTATTTTCTTTCTACTTTTTTAATGTTGAATATTCTGAATCTAATGATGTTCGTCTATATATTTCATCTTCTAGCTCTTTATTGTTGTTGAAAAATGTGTCAGAATTGGAAATTTTTCTTCTTAGTTCGTTGATTTTCATTTCATCTTTTATTGGCAACTTATCATCTAAATATAAATTGCAATCTCTGATTTGTTCTTTAATTTTGTCATTTTCACCACGACTGACTAATAAAATTGTTACGCAAATTTTATCGTATTGGCATAATAATTTTGGATAAATCTGTAACAACTCATCTGAAGAATAAGAATCAATGTATTTGAAGGCGTGATTTGATTCTTTCATATATTTTAAGTCCATTATCTTTCCATTTTCATTAATTTTATTGTCTTCTGTTATTAAGTTGTGAGTTATGAAATCATTTGTATATGTGATTATTCTATAACTTGGGAAAAACCCCTGATAGATAAAAAACAATACTATTAAAACGCAAATGCTATTTATTATTATGTTTTTTTAGTGTCTTTTGATAATTCTTTTAAACGCATAAGGTTCACCTCTTTTTAATTTTTTATAATAATGTGCAAAAAAAAGGACTAAGTCTTTAGCTTAGCACAGCTTCGCTATTGTATTTTGCAATTATAATCTTTCGTTCCAATATTTTTCTTGATAATCGTTAACTATTTTTCTTTTATTTATAGGTTTTATTCTGTTTTCTTTAGACAATAATTCAATTTCTTTTAAAATATTTGTGCTATCATAATCTTTTCCATATACATTTTTGCCGTATATATGGAGATTTTTATTTATATAATCATCATATTCGGATTTATCAATTCCAGAATCTTCCAAAGCCGATAGTATAGCTAAAAAATGTTCTCCATTATTTGCTCTATATTCACGATTATATTTTTTATCAAAAACACCAGATTCTAAACTTCGTTGTTTATTTATAAAATCAATATATTCATCACTATTTATTACAGACTTCCATAGTTTATATTTTGTTTTATCTAGGTTTTTAATTTTTATTGTGTTGTTTTCTTTAATTTCTATTACGTTATTATTTATCATATCTTTATCTATTATATTAGGATATATTTTATCAATATATTCATCTGTTAACATACCATCATAATATAAAAACCAGCAAGTAACGTATTCTAAGCACTTCAACTCTTTATCTTCTTTATATCGGTTTATATTTTCTTCAAAGATTAAACATATTATTTGTCTAATAATATGCCTAGGATCTTCATTAAGGTTTATTTCTGTCATATTTATTCCTTTATATTTATTCATTTAAAAACTTTTTTGTACTACCCCCGTTGAAAAACAGGGGAGAGAACACTATTCCTCGCACAACAAATAATCTTTATAATTATCTAATACTTCTATAAAATTTATCAAGGATTCTTTATCAAATATTTCTTCATTTGAAAGATTATCCCACAATGTCTTTTCTATCCAATTTTCTTGAATCATTTTGACATCATCATAGAAAACATCAAGTAAATCTTCGACCTCAAATACATTATCAATATTCTTGATATCTTCTTGAAATCCATATATTTTTTCTTGAAATTCTTTTTGTGCCTTATTGGCTACTAAATTATCCCAAAATGGATTTTGAAAATCTTCAAACCAGCGTTCACCTAAATCTTTATATAAATCAACAACCTTAGATAAACTTCTATGTGCTTTTTGAATAACTAATTCGTATTCAATACCACATAATATACTATTTTTTTCTATAACCAATTCTCTTAATTCATTTAATGACAAATTGCTTAATTCTTTTATTGTTTTTTCATAAGCTTTTTCTAATGTTTCGATACTCATAATATTCTCTCCTTTATCATTGTTATGTATGTAATATAGCGACAAGTAATAACACCACAAATAATTAATACACCCAGCATATGTACCCACATAAAAACCACTGCTATGTGGCAGGGGAGATAACTAACGATATACTGACATTATATGACTTTTTATATTCATAGCTATTACAAACGCTAAATTGATTGGAACTGCATTTCCTATCATCTTATATCCATCATTCACATCTTTATAGTAAAAAATGAAATCATCTGGAAAACCCTGAATTCTAGCACATTCTCTTACTGACAATCTTCTATACAGCCATTCCTTACCTGGTACAAATATATGTTTATCCTTACTAATTTTAAGCATTTTAGGGGCTTGTGGGTGCAGTTGACATTGCCTTCCAGAAGCTTGAATCGTAAAAGCCGGCTCATTCCACGACCTAACACGATTTCTGCTCATAAATATAGGGGAATAGGAGCCAGTAAAGTATTCGTGATTTGAAACCTTACAATTATCACCATTAGTCTTGTTTCTATTCGAAGAAGGTATTGCTGTATCTTTCAAATCATATATAGCATCTTTCAGGGTAGGCTTATAATTGAACTTTTTTGGAGGATTATCAAAACATATGTTTAAATCTTTTCTGAAACCAATATAAAAAACTCTTTTTCTATCTTGAGCAACACCATAATCAGAAGCGTTTAATAAGTGTATAAAAACATCATATCCAGCTTTGTTAAACTGTGAAATTATACTTTGAACAGCTTTATTATGTCTTTTTGCCATCATTCCTTTTACATTTTCCGCAAGAAAAAATTTAGGACTTTTATCTCGTAAAATCCTTATATATTCGTAAAACAACTGCCCTCTTGGATCCTCTATCCCTTTTAGAGAACCGGCTTCACTCCAAGACTGACAAGGAGGGCCACCTATTAAACCGTCACAATCTGGAAGTTCATTAGACTTCACATTAGTTATATCATCTTTAATCAGCCTTGTTTCATAATTCTTTTCATAGGTTTCCCATATTCTTTTGTCATATTCATTAGCCACTAAAACATTAAATCCCGCTTTAATAAAGCCTAAATCTAATCCACCAGCACCAGAAAATAAACTTATAAGATCCATTTAATCCTTTCACTTGCTTGTGCTTCCAAATCCACCAGCACCTCTTTCAGTTTCGCTTAATTCATCTAGTGTATCTACTTTTTGCAAATCAACTGAAGTATATGGTACTATAATCATTTGTGCGACATACTCACCGTCTTCGATAGCGATATTTTCATTACCATAGTTAAAAAACTTTAGCTTGATTGCACCACGATAGTCGGAATCGATAATTCCTACAGTGTTTTGCAATGCTAAGTGCTTTTTAGTTCCGATAGATGAACGGGGAACTACCATACCGAAGCAACCTTGTGGTATTTCTACATGAATTTTCGTATCTATATCTACATAGTTTTTACCGAATACTATGATTTTATTATCTAAACAAGCTGGAAGATCTATTCCTGCACTGTCCTTTGTTCCTACTTTTAAGTTATGTTTTTCTGTAAAATATTTCATAAAATTATCCTTTCTTTGTTTTTGATTTTATACGTTGTTAATATTATCTACATAAATAGTGAATTAAGATGGATAATATACATACTATGAGGCATATTATCTGTTTTTTATAGTCGTGTAAATTTCTCGTTTTCCTATATTTTGTATTAGCAAAAATCATTAAAAATGAGAAGACTATTGTTGAAAGTGATGTTACTATTTTGATTATTTCAGTTGTTTTCATTATTTTTTTCCTATTATTTTTAATATGGTTTTTTTATATTTACGTTGTTTTATCTGATATTATATAATATCAACTTTCCATGTTTCTGGAAAAGACACATCAATACAAGCTATATAATTTCTATCTTCGTCTAATAGTGATATATTTAGTAATTCTATCATGTGGTCTAAAACTTCATCAAAATCGCTGTTTTCTTTATAATCTTTCATTAATGTTTGATAATTAATTTCTTTATATTCCCATAAACTTTGTGGGGAAGTGCCTTCATCACATTTTTCAACAAAATATTCCATTATTTCGGTTATTTCTTCTGGGTCACTTATATCAAAATATAGATTTTTATAAAGCTCTTGATAGCAAAAATCTTCTTCTCTTTTTCTATTAGGTTTCCACATGAAATCTACTGTCAAAGGGTTTTTATCAATTTTTAATTCAATTAATTTCATTTAATTTACCACCTTTCTATTTATTAGTGCTTCCAAATCCACCAGCATCTCTTTCAGTCTCGCTTAATTCATTTAACGTATCTACTTTTTGCAAATCAACAGAAGTATATGGTACTATAATTATTTGTGCGACATACTCACCGTCTTCGATAGCGATATTTTCATTACCGTAGTTGAAGAATTTTAGCTTGATTGCACCACGATAGTCGCTGTCTATAATGCCAACTGTATTTTGCAAAGCTAAATGCTTTTTAGTACCGATTGATGAACGGGGAACTATCATACCGAAATGACCTTTTGGAATTTCTACATGAATTTTTGTATCTATGTCTACATAGTCTTTAGCCTTTACTGTTATTTTTTCATCTAAACAAGCTGGAAGGTCTATTCCTGCACTGTATTTTGTTCCTACTTTCAAGTTGTGTTTTTCTGTAAAATATTTCATACGCTTTTTAAATCCTTTCTTTAAATTTGTAGCAAATTATTTGTTTTGTTCTTCGACAGTTATATTTTGTTCGACTTTTTTGTTAGCCTTTTGTTGATCGTTTTTATAATTAATTGTTGTGTTATGAATTGTTATAACCATTAATACTGTTCCCGCAATGGCTGCGATATATTTAAATATACGAATGTTTTCGTGAAAGATTTCATCACATATCACGGATATGATTAATATAACAGAAAAAATGGCTATTATTATAAATTTTGTATTCATTGTGATCTCCTTTTGATTTTTTTAATTTCTTTATAAGTTTGCTAAATACATATTTGTAGCAACAACAATACTATTATCATTGAGAACCAAATAATTACTATAATTCCGGATATTTTTAAGACATTTGTTTTTTCTTTAATACCTTGTAGTAAGGTAATTACCCCAGCTAATAATGCAATAATGCATACAAATATATAATAAAAAATTTTCATAAATTGTTTCACCTCCTTGCTTATAACAAATCTGACGTAATCTTTGGGGCAACTTCTAACGCCGTAAGCATTACATAAATTCCAACTATCATAATTACACCCATTATAAGCCCTTTATGATCATTCTCTTTTTCTTCTTGGTTATCTTCTATTCCAGAGCCCAAAATTGAGCCCTAACTTATCAAAAACCATAATTCAAAACCTAATAAAACACAATAACCAATAAATTTTTCCATTTTTATCCTTTCTTACTTCCAACTAATTACAATCCATTGATTTTCTATACCATTAGCTTCCTTCACAAGTTTTGTAGATATTGTAAAATCATTATTTAAGTCATTTTGTAAAATTCTCATCAAGGTTTTTGCTTTGACTGGATTGTCCTCTAATGACTTTTCGAACTTTTCTTTATTCCTTTTGTAATAATTATCTTTTTCTAATTCTTTTAATTGTTCGGTATGAACATGTGAACCGATATATCCATTATTGTCAACAGGTATTAATAATATTTCTTTTGATTTGGTGTTTTTTGTTTGAACGTCTATTATGTTTTGCAAAAATTCTTGTTGAAAATTTGTTATATATTTTTCATCTGCTCTTTTGATTTCAAAATGTTGATTAGATTCTTTAGCGTTTTGTTGTTCTTTAGCATTATCGATTTGACCTGCGGTATAAATTGCCACTATCATTAGTATCACTGCAACTATAAACCTAATCAAGCCAAAAATTCTGTTATAAGGGGGTCTAATACGACATCCCATATCATATGCAAGAATTAATAATGCTAATGAGAAAAGAATTGTTGTTATAATTTGATAAATTTGATATTCTGTCATTTTTTAATCTCCTTTCTTTTTTTCTACAACACAGATTGTATCTTTGTGCCAGCCACCATGGGGAACAAGCAAGATTTTTTGAATGGTGAATCCATAGTGTTTTTTCTTCTTCTATAAGTTTTTTGATGGGCTTTATCGAAAATGTGTTTTTGTTCGGCATAACCCAAATTCTTTCAATTATCAAGTTTCATCACCTAATGGCGTTATACCCACAGAACACATATCATTACAAAAATACAAAAAGCCACTTGTGATTAATCCACAAGTGACAAATGACTTTTTTTAAGCCAAAAAATCTACAACGTATAAATCCAAAAACCCGAACAAATATCCGATAACCACGAATAACAGTGTTAATTTACGGTGTTTTGTATTGTTGGTTTTGAAATATTTTACATGATAAAAAGCCTCCAACAATATTATCGGAATGAATTCGCCTAGTAGTATTATTGTTAACAAACGCTCATTATTCGACATCAGTTTCTCCTTAATCTAGTGCCAACGGCTGAATACAATTTTTTCTCTTCTATATACAGATGAATTGGCTATAGGTTGGTCTGGTTCTGCTGCAAAATTGTTTGTGATAGGTGCAATACACTCGCCATCTTTTATAAAAGTTTCTTCATCGCTATAATTGAAAAGTTTTAGCTTGATTGAACTCATATAATCAGAATCTTTAATTCCTATAGTGTTCTGTAACGATCATTAAAAGTGAAATAGCAATTAATATTATTAACGCTAATTCAATTAATATATATTTTTGTATTTTCTTTATTATTTGTAATTGTTTTTCTACTTCTTTATCGAATTGTTTTTCGAGTTTTTCTATATCGGCTTTAGTCTTTTTTTCATCTTTCAGAATAATAGCATTGGCTGATTCTAAGTGACCTTTGTATTCATCCTTAAACTCGTTACGACTAATAATGACTATAATTGAAGAAATCTTATCTTTATCATTCATTTGATTGAAGTTATCAATCAATTCTTTAGTAGGTAGTGTTTTTACAAAATTTGATAAAACATCACTATCTTTGACAAGTTTAAGTGCTGGAAACCCATCCAAATAATTAATAGTATTATTTTCGTTTAGAATACCTGTTCCTTTTAATTGATAGAAATACGAGTTTTCTTTAATTTCTTCAATTTCTTTTTCTTCATTAATATAATTTCTATTACTTTTTAACGCTTGAACAACTTGTTCTCGTGTTATTTCTTTTAGTCCAATAGGTATTTCTACTGTTGTATCAGGCATTAATAGGTTCACAATTATAAGTGCAATTATTGATAATATTTGTGCTATCATATATATCTTTTCGCGATTCATAGTTTTAATTCCTTTCTTAAATCTTTAATTTCCATTTTTGTTATACCCGGAAAATACATCCTACCAAAAAAACTAAAGTCACTTGTGATTAATCGACAAGTGACAAACATCTATAACCAAGTTTTAGCGGTGTACTGTTGAGTCTTTCTACGATTCCACAAACTAAACTTGATTTTTTCTCTCATATATAAAGGTGACTGAGCAATAGGTATATCTGGTTCTGCTGCAAAATTGTTTTGCAATAGAGTACACAAGTTTTCTTTTAATTCTTCTTCTGACATTTCAGAAGCTTTTTTTAATCTGTTTTTATTTTTGAACAAAATATTCTGATTGTTCGTGAAAACTTCTCTATTATTTTTATCGTACCAAACTGGAAACAAAATCATATTTATCTCTCCTTTTATTAATTATATATGTAGAATATCAGTAATAAGGCAGTGGTCAATAAATTAACAATCCTATTACAATATACCAAATAGACACAAAAACAGGGGAGAACAAGCTCCCCTAAAA
>NZ_JBKWZF010000049.1:0-10691 GCF_046991905.1 Finegoldia sp.
CCCTTTAAAATGGCGTCCCTGATTGGACTCGAACCAACTACGTTCCGCTTAGGAGTACAAAATCACAGCATTCTTATAGATTCATCAAAACTGATATAGTGTTAGTAAGTCCTTTAAATAAAGGGCTTTTTTGCATTCTATTTGATTTTTGGTACCATTCGATATCGTCTTGTTTCCATTTTCTGATTAGCAAGCGATTAGCAACCCTTCTTATTTTGAATCATA
Organism: Finegoldia sp.; assembly: GCF_046991905.1. Lineage (NCBI taxonomy): Bacteria > Bacillati > Bacillota > Tissierellia > Tissierellales > Peptoniphilaceae > Finegoldia > Finegoldia sp. Next base: position 226 of record NZ_JBKWZF010000049.1, read on the forward strand.
TACATAGCCACGAATATGTGGCATGAAGAAAGGAGGTATCAAGGGTTATGAGTAGAATTATTACAATAGCTAATCAAAAAGGAGGTGTAGGAAAAACAGTAACAACTCTGTGCTTAGGAGTTGTGTTAGCAGAAAATGGAAAGAAAGTATTATTAGTAGATTTTGACCCACAAGGTGATTTAACTAAGGGACTAGGCTTTCGTGATGATGATTCATATATGTATTCATTGAAGGAAGCATTATTTAATGAGATACAAGAAGAAAACATAAGTCACGACGATTATGTTATTCATACTAAGGAAAATGTTGATCTAATCCCTGCGAATACGAGTCTATCAGGTGTTGACATACAATTAGCAAGTGTTATGAGCCGTGAAACAGTTTTTAAGCGTTTCATAAACAAATTCAGAAGTAAATATGACTATATCTTGATTGATAGCAACCCAGCTCTTAATCTATTTATGATTAATGCATTAACAGCTGCCGATAGTGTAATCATTCCAGTACAAGCGGAACCTTATGCAACAGATGGGTTGAATGATCTAGTTCGTACTATTTTGAATGCAAAAAAGCAGTTAAATCCAAAACTTAGTATAGATGGAATTTTGATAACGATGACAGATGCTAGAACTAATTTATCAAAACATATTTCAAGCGAAGTACGTTTGAATTTTGGTAACCATATCAAGGTATTTAAGGAAGAAATACCTAGGAGCGTTAAAACAGCAGAGGCTTCTCTATCAGGTCAAAGTCCAATACTATATTCACCAAATACTGACACAACACAAGCATATAGACAATTTGCTAAGGAGGTATTAAAAGGTCATGTCAAAACCACTACCAAAAATCAACACAAGTTCACTCGATGAGCTATTTTCGACGGAGGATGAACGTCAGGAAGAAAACAAGGAGCGTGTTGAGAGTATTCCCATTACAAAAATCAAAGACTTTAACAACCATCCTTATCATGTTAGAACTGATGAGGATATGATACATCTAGTGGAAAGTATAAAAGAAAACGGACAACTTGTTCCTGTTCTTGTGCGCCCAACCACTGATGGATTTGAAATGATATCAGGACATCGCAGAAAATACGCATTAGAACTTATTGGGCAAAATGAAGTACATGCGATTGTTCGTAATCTAACAGATGAACAGGCAACAATCCTCATGGTCGATAGCAACATTCAAAGAGAACATATACTGCCAAGTGAGCGAGGGTTTGCTTATAAAATGAAATTAGAGGCAATGAAACATCAAGGAAAAAGGACGGATTTAACTTGTGGACAACTTGGCCACAAGTTGAATGGTAAAAAATCCATCCAAATTCTTGCTGAAGATGTTGGAGATAGTTTCAAACAGATTCAACGCTATATTCGCCTAACCGAATTGATTGAACCATTGAGAGTTTTAGTGGATGGTTTAAGTGAAGATGGTAAAAAAATCGCACTTAATCCAGCTGTGGAACTCTCTTTTTTAAACAAAGAACAGCAGCAGGATGTTTATAAATTTATACAAGAATTAGATGCAACTCCCTCTTATGCTCAAACAATGAGAATGAAAGAACTTGCTAAAAGCAATCGACTTGACGAAAACGTAATCTATACCATCATGACAGAGGAAAAAGCAAATCAAAAAGATAAGTTATCTTTCAAAATGGATCAAGTAGATAAATATTTTCCGAAATCTTATACGCCACGGCAAAAACAAGAAACGATATTGCGTTTATTGGACCAATGGGCAAAGCATCGAAGTGAGCGGAAAGAATCGCGATAGGATGGCATGATGAACATGGTTAAATATGAAGTTATTTTGGACAGATTAGAAAAACTTACAAATGATATACGATTTAAGAATGGCAATCATCTCAGTGATATATATGAATGCTTGATGGCGAATGATGAAGAGCGTATGTATGTTGATTATATTCTTGATAAACAACAAGAAGATGGAACGATTCAAGTTAAGGCATTGGCACATAATGAGGTGGATTCATCTCATATCTGTGAGATACATTTAGATAATCAAGGTCATATTGAATACGGTATCGTACCAGATTGGGACTATAATGTGGATTCTTATTTGTTGGATGATTTGGAGAATGGTTTTGAAATCAAATATATGCCGTTAGAGGATCATGCAGTACATTGGTACTGCATAAATGATTTACGAGGAGAAATAGGTGCTGAAAAAGGTCTACAGCTATATCTTGCTTATTGTCAAGCACATGACATTACTCATGAATCACTTTTGACTGTCAGGAAAGATGCTCCGGATATTCATGACCTGTATCAAGAAGTCAATCAAAACTATAAAATCATTGCAGAGGAAAGCTGTGGACACAAAGCAGTAGTTCTGGCATATAACAAACGTGCTCCTCAGCGTTATGTCACATGGAATACGACACGTAATCGTGAACGAGGGTATGACCAAGGGCATTATTACAACGATTATGGCAGAGCATTTAAAGATTTCAAAATAAGAAGTCATGAAATGCTGGAGAAACATATCCATCTGCAGAAAGAACGAAGCAAGCCGAAGGAGAAACAACATGGAGAACGATAAAAAAATCATCAGCCTTGACGATACTGAATATGAGTTATTAAAAGAAGATATAGTTGGTGGAAATAATTTCTATATGGCAGCTATGGTAGGAGATAATAGACTTTCATATATAACTGGTACTATTGACAAAACGTTAGCTGCAGCAGGTAGAGAATATTATTCAATTGATGGTAAAAGTGATGATTATATGGAAGTTGCAGAGTATTATTATGGAACGTTAATGAGAGAATTACAGCAGGTACGAGAAAGTGAACCAAGGGATATACCTATTATGGTATTATCATCTTCAGACTGCAATTCGATTCACGATTATACAACACTTATTGGAAAATTAGTGGTATTGAATGCAGATGTCCTCTATCCTGAATTTCAAAATTCAACGCACCAGCTTTATTTTGCAAAGGGAGGTTTTGGCTGTAATCCGGAAGGTACTGGAAACGCAATCTTTGCAGAAAATCTTTATACGGGTGAGTCATGCCGTATTGAACGCTATGAAGTCATTGGTGTCATAAAACAGGATAAGCTCCCTCAGTGGGCGAAGGATAAACTGGAGGAAAAGGAATCTCAGAAAGAAAAACCGAAAGGAGAAGAACGATAATGTTAAAAGCAGATGTACATTATCAGGGTGAACATGTCCAGATAGATTTTCATGATTCATGGGAAGAAATCGGAAAGGCATGTATCAAACTGGTCGATGCCCCATTTGACAGATTGACAGCAAAGAATGTGGAATTTCTTGTTTCTTCTGGGAGACTCTATACAAAATTGCAGAAAGTTGTAAATGAAGAGGATACGCTTAGAGATATTTTCCTCGCTTATAAAAAATTGCAATATGGCAGCAAGGAATTTTCTCAACAATTCATAAGGAGTTATCATGAATATCATAGTGCTTATGAAATTGACGATGCATATACAAAATTTCGTCAAAATCAGATTCATGAAATGACACCAGATGAATATCAGGTGTATCGTTCTGATCCCAATAACAGCTATTATGAGTTAATGAAGATATATGATATTCCTGTCTTATTTACTCCATCAAGGATAAGCTTGAAGAATGTACCTAGAGGACTGCATCGTTACGAAATCAGGCATGATGATGAGTGCCAAGGAATTATGTGTCAACTTGCAAGAGGTATCTTGGTCAATCATTGGGGAACTATCTTATCAAATAGCCCAATAAAACTTGACGCGGATGGATATCGTGATATTGACGAAGAGAAAGACATCATATATATGGATGCTCCCGATATGACGATTAAAGAATATAAGATTGAATATAAGCCAAAGCACAAAGAAAAAGAACGTTAGGAGGGTAGTGAATGGCAAGAAATTATAAGGAAGTTCATGAAATCTGGAAAGAACAAGCACTTGAAATCAGTTCTTCTCCAGATCATTGGATTTCCTTTTTAAGTACCGCCTCATGGCATTATAAATATAGCTTTGAGGATCAGATACTGATTTATGCACAAAGACCAGATGCGACGGCTTGTGCTGGATATGAAGATTGGAATAACAAAATGAATCGCTATATCCGGCGTGGTTCTAAAGGGATAGCATTGCTGGGTGACAACGGGTATTCCCTGCGGTATGTTTTTGATATAGTGGACACAGGAAGCGTAATGCATCGTCCTTTAAAACTTTGGAGCATCCATGAGCAAGACCATGTAGAAGTCATTGAGATGCTGAATGATAAATTTGACACTGGCGAAAGCCATGATTTAGGGATTGTACTAAAAGCACTTGCTGAAATGATTGTTGAGGATAATTATCAGGATTATGTAGCGGTGTTGGTAAAATATCATAAAGGGAGTGGTCTGTCAGAATTAGATGGTATTGAAATCAATCATGAATTTAAAATATTGGTTGAATATTCTCTGGCATATATGCTAATGAACCGATGTGGTATTGATCCTATGAAATACCTTACCATTGATGACTTCTCATCTATCACCTTGTTTGATACATTGGATGTGATTGGACAGCTTGGCGTCACGAATTGTGATTTGAGTCGTGAAGCCTTTAAAGATATATCAAGCAAAGCACGTGAAATCATGATTCGTACACTTGAAGAAAACAAGAATATAAAGCAGAATATAGAAAAAGAAGGGAGCGATTTAAATGCAAGAAATCACGTACAGTCAGGTAGAAGATTATCAGATGCCAAATATCAAGGAGATGAAACCAGTGCTAAACAACCGATACGCAAGATTGAGGCTGGACTATCTGAAAGTGAGTCAGCCGGGACACCTGTTTGCATTGAGAGCGAACAACGAATTACACCAGCATTTGAAGGAGATATCAGATCAGGCATACCAGAGAATGGAAGTCTTGATGAGTCAGATGTTGGAGAAAACACCAGCTCCGGACAAAGAACAGGACATGATGGCATGGGTGGGCTTCATGAACAACCTGAAAGCGAGCGCCGAGGAAATCATATTACAGGAGATCGTTTACAGCTAGATTTGAATTTAGGCGATGTTGAGGTTAAAAAGGAGCCAGAAACACCGCCTTTTAATATGGATGATTTACCGCGATTATTGCGTGGCGCACATAAACTGAATCATTCTAAGGAAGATATTGTTGAATATTTTAATAGTCATACAGATGATGTTGACAGAGCGAATTATATAAGAGAGGCTTATGACGATACATTGATTATGATTTACCGTGATGAAGATCATTATGATTTATCATACCTTGGTTATAAGAAAATTGGAGATAAGTTGAACGTTTGGTCTGGGAATTGGCAAAAACCTATAACAGAATCCTCTTTATCATTCCATGAGGTTCAACAAGAAATCGCTCAATTGATAAAAGCAGAGGAATATCTTTTATCTCCTTGGGATAAAATGACATCTTTACAAAAAGCGTATGAACGAGGTCATATAAATTCTGATGTTAATCGACGCTTTTTTTCTTATCATGATTTTCTACTTGCCAGCGCTCCTGAGATTTTAGCTGAGTTTAAAAATCAGAAGGATTTAAAAGAATGTGGTGAATATTTAAAATCCATTTATCCTGATGGTGTATATGAATTTGAAGCTGATGAAATAATGCTAGGTTTTGAAAAACAGGATGACCAGTTACTTTACTATATGGGTTCTTATGATAACCAAGTAGATTCACATGAATACACGTGGGAATTGGTAGCGCAGAATGTTGATGGATTGATTTTATCAAGATATTATGCTCCTGATATACAAATTCCAACTGTTGAGGAACAGTTAAATGCCTTATATGAAAATGAGGAATCCTTTAAAAATGGTATCTTTTTTTCACAGGAAGAAATTGATCGTATCCTAACAAGAGGTAATAAATATCGCATATATCAACAGTTTTTGAAATATGAAAGTACAAAGGAAAATGTAGCATTTCTCAAAAATGAGTATGGAACTGGCGGCAGTAGCCCGGCTGTTGGATGGATTGACGTTTGGCATGATGGTAAGGGTATCAGATTAAAACGTGGAGATATTGGTAATGCAGATATTGATATCCTATTGAAATGGAATCAAGTTAGCAAACGAATCAGTGAATTGATAGCTGCTGGACGCTATCTCAGCCCTGCCGAAAAAGAACAGTACCCAAAATATCTTCAAGAGCAGATGGAGCGTCAATTGGAATATGAACGTAGGCAGAAAGAAAAGGAATTAGGTATTGAGAAGACTTATGATGCTGAAGAACCTAAGGACACTGTTATGGTTTATCAATGGCAGACTGGCGATATTGTTCATATTGGCGCAACCGATTATGAAATCATTGAGGATGGAGATCCTATCGTATTACAAGATAAGGAATTTCCTTTATTTATTGAGAATTTTTCTAAAGAACAACTACTGCAATTATTAAAGGAAAATCCACTAAATGATAGTCTACTTGTAGGCGTTCCTGTAAATGCTGAACAGGAAATAAAACAGCAAGCAGAAACGATTACAGATGAATATGCTACAGATCCAAAACGAAAATTATATGAGCAGTTTTCACTGTTTGCAGATTCCATACTGCAAGGTACGACTGTACTTCTGACAATGGAAACTGGAGGATCAGATCATCCATTGATGATATCCCATGTTGATAACAATGATATTATCACGATGTTTCACTGTTATGAAGTCAATGGGTTAGAAGTTAATGAACCTATGATGGAGTTTCAATTAAATGAAACGCATCGTCTGCTAAATCCTTTATCATATGAAAATCAGCTTCTTGGAGTATCGTTCAATGCAAAAGAGAATGAAAGTAACTTAAGCAATGATGATGTTGAGAAGGCACTTTTTAATTATGCAGAGAAGTGGTTTCATAATATCATAGATAAGAAATACTACATGAATTTTGAGCAGCTTTATGGGAATGCAGAAAAAACAGGTAGCATCTACAATTTGGATTATAACAAGGATAAGATGATAACCATAACGGACATGCCATATGCAATATTGGTTGATTACGCCAAAGAGCACGGTATGACGATTGCAGAAAATGTGCGTGATAAACGTGAAAAAAAGGTTATCACAAATGTGCTATATAAATTGAAAATCAATGATGTCCGATTGACATGGAAGAATCATTCCCTTGTTGCCAAAGATGATGAGAATGTCTGGTATGGAAAAGCATTCTATGATTTTATCCTAGATGAGGCTTTGGTCTATGATGAACAACAGCAACCTCAGCTTATACGCATGGAAGATTATGAGGAACTACTAAGTCTGAGGGAATCTTATGTTGTGAAGGATAACAAAAAAGTAGTTTCAACTGTAGAAGTATCCCAAGGAATCAGTGATGCTCCACTCATCAATTATCATATTATGACGGATGCTTTAGGTGTCGGTACACCCAAAGAACGATATCGAAATAACATAGCAGCCATTCGACTGCTTTTTTCTTTGGAGAAGGAAAACCGTAAAGCGACTACTGAAGAACAGGAAATTCTTGCTCAATACGTAGGATGGGGCGGTTTGTCAGAGGTCTTTGATGAAAGCAAAGGCAGCTGGGCCGATGAATATGTAGAACTGAAGGCATTATTAAATGAGGATGAATATCGCAGTGCCAGAGAATCTACCCTTTCAGCCTTTTATACTTCTCCTGTTGTAATCGAGAGTATCTATCAGGTGCTAGACAACTTAGGGTTTCGTAGAGGAAATATCTTAGAACCGTCCTGTGGTATTGGAAACTTCTTAGGGATGTTGCCAGAAAGTATGCAGGAATCGAAGCTATATGGTATTGAACTGGATGCTATCACTGGTAGAATTGCTAAGCAGCTCTATCAAAAAGAAAGTATTGCAGTAGAGGGTTATGAAGATACAAAACTCCCTGATTCTTTCTTTGATGTCGCAATAGGCAATATACCATTCGGACAATTCAAAGTATCGGATAAGCGTTATGATAAACTGAATTTTAATATACACGACTATTTTTTCGCCAAGACACTGGACAAAGTACGCCCAGGGGGAATTATTGCTTTTGTGACTTCCCGTTATACGATGGATAAGCAAAATGGCAAGGTTCGTGAATATATCAATGAACGTGCTGAATTATTAGGTGCAATCAGATTGCCAAATACTGCTTTTAAAGACAGTGCCAATACAAAGGCAGTCAGTGATATCCTGTTTTTACAAAAGCGGGATGCGCCTATCGTAAAACAGAGCGAGTGGACATATACCAGCAAAGATGAGCATGGATATGTCATGAATAATTATTTTATCGAACATCCGGAAATGGTCTTAGGTCATGTGGAAATGACAAAAGCTATGTACGGGCGTGAAGATTTGACAGTCGTTCCATTTGAGAACATACCGTTGCAAGAGTCATTACAGAAAGCAATCAGCCATATCTATGGATATATTGATGAAAGAACAATCGTACCTGATGATCTCGATCATGAGAATGAAGAAATCATAACGATACCCGCTGACCCAACGGTTCGCAACTTCAGCTATACTTTGGTAGAGGATGATGTTTATTATCGGGAAAACAGTATCATGACGAAAATGGAACTATCCAAAACAGCCATGAATCGTATCACTGGATTGATTGATATTAGAAACTGTGTACGACAGTTGATTGAATACGAAATGGAAGATTATCCTGATGAGCAGATCAATCAGCAGCAGGATGAACTGAATCGGCTGTATGATAATTTTACGAAGTCTTATGGTCTGATCAACAGTCGTGGCAACAGCATGGCTTTTCGTGATGATGATTCGTATTACCTTCTTTGTTCGTTGGAAAATTTAAATGAAGATGGAACCTTAAAAAGCAAGGCAGACATTTTTTATGAGCGTACGATTGGTAAAAAAGTGGTTATAGATAAAGCTGAAACGTCAAACGAAGCATTGCTGCTATCTTTATCGGAAAAAGCTAAGGTAGACCTAGATTATATGTCCTCGCTGACTGGTTTTGATAAAACAAAGATACTGAGTGATCTGCATGGTGTCATCTATAAGATTCCCAATGCAGCAGAACCTGATAATGACGATGTTTATGTTACTGCTGATGAATATTTAAGTGGAAACATTAGAAATAAACTACGTATTGCAGAATTATCAGCGAAACTTGATCCACAGTATGAGCAACATGTAGAGGCGTTAAAGCAGGCTATGCCGACAGAATTAAGTGCATCAGAGATTGATGTGCGCATTGGTGCTACATGGATTCCAAGTACTGATTATGAGGCATTCATGAATGAAATCTTGTCCATGTCATTTTTTGCTAAGGAGAACATTCATGTATCTTATAATAAGATTGACAGCTCTTGGAGTATCTCAAATAAAACAAGAGATAGAAACAATATCAAAGCTGAAAAGACTTATGGTACACATCGAGCGAATGCTTACCGGTTGATAGAGGATTGCTTAAACTTGAAAAGCACAAAAATTTTTGATTATGAATATGATGAAGAAGGAAGAAAAAAACAAGTCCTCAATAAAAAGGAAACAATGATTGCCCAGCAGAAACAGGACAGTATCAAAGAGGCTTTTTTGAATTGGGTCTGGAAAGACTTTGATAGACGGGAACGTTTGACGAAATTTTATAATGAAAAATTCAATTCTATTCGACCTAGAAATTATAATGGAGATCATTTAACCTTTCCGGGTATGAATACTGAAATCACACTGAGAAGCAATCAAAGTGATGCGGTAGCTCGTGGACTTTATGGTGGTAATTCTTTGCTTGCTCACGTTGTTGGTGCAGGGAAAACATATGAAATGATTGCTATCTGTATGGAGTTGAAACGTCTTGCCTTGGCACAGAAGTCGCTCTTTGTCGTACCCAATCATCTGGTTGAACAATGGGGTTCTGATTTTCTAAGACTCTATCCAGCAGCGAATGTTCTTGTTGCCAGAAAGCAGGACTTTGAAAAAAACAAGCGAAAGAAATTCTGTTCACGAATCGCAACTGGAGATTATGATGCCATTATTATGGGACACAGTACCTTTGGTAAAATCCCAATGTCTGCGCAGCGGCAAAAGAAAACACTGGAAAAGCAGTTGGACACAATCGTTGAAGGTATTCAACAATTGAAAGATGATGATGCCCCAAGATATACGGTAAAACAGTTAGAGAAGACAAAAAAGAATTTGAAGAAGCGCCTTGAGAAGTTAAATGATGATGCAAGAAAAGATGATGTCATCACATTTGAGGAACTTGGAATAGACCATCTGTTCGTCGATGAAAGTCATAACTTTAAAAATCTGTTTCTCTATACAAAGATGCGTAATGTTGCGGGATTATCACAGACTGATGCACAAAAGTCATCTGATTTATATATGAAATGTCAGTACCTGAATGAGATTACAGGCGGAAAAGGCATCACATTTGCGACAGGAACACCGATCAGCAATTCCATGACCGTGCGCCCGTAAGGGGCTGTAATAATCTTACCTTGAGCAAGTAATAGGGCAAGG
>NZ_JBKWZF010000050.1:0-10595 GCF_046991905.1 Finegoldia sp.
ATTTAGATAAAACAGTTTTAGGAGATGTTGTAGATTTATTTACTAATAAAATTCATATGGATGGTACTGATCAAGATATGGATTTACTTGGTAGAACATATGAATATTGTATAGCTGAATTTGCGGCAAAAGAAGGAAAAGATGGAGGAGAATTCTATACACCATCTAGCATTGTAAAATTATTAGTAGAAATATTAAAACCATATGATAACTGTCGTGTGTATGACCCCTGTTGTGGTTCAGGTGGGATGTTTGTACAGTCGGCAAAATTCATTCAAGCTCATAGCGGAAATAGAGATAGTATTTCTGTTTACGGTCAAGAAGCAAACCCAGATACATGGAAAATGGCGAAGATTAACATGGCTATTAGAGGAATAGATGCTGATTTTGGTCAATATAATGCAGATACATTTACCAATGATTTACATAAGACATTAAAAGCAGATTTTATAATGGCTAATCCACCTTTTAACTGGAAAGGATTAAAAATCGATCAACTAAAAGATGATGTAAGATGGAAATATGGTACTCCTCCTGGAGGGAATGCAAACTTTGCATGGATTCAACATATGATTTATCATTTAGCACCAAAAGGGAAAATTGGTTTGGTGCTAGCTAATGGTGCTTTATCCTCACAAACAAGTGGTGAAGGCGAAATTAGAAAGAATATTATAGAAGCTGATTTAATCGAAGGTATTGTTGCTTTACCAACACAATTATTCTACAGTGTTACGATTCCAGTAACATTATGGTTTATTTCTAAAGATAAAAAACAAAAAGGAAAAACAATATTTATTGATGCTCGCAAAATGGGGCATATGGTAGATAGAACACATCGTGATTTCACAGAAGAAGATATCAATAAAATAGCAAAAACATTTGATGATTTCCAAAATGGAATTGATGTCGATGAAAAAGGTTATTGTGCTGTATGTTCTATAGAAGATATTAAAAATCAAGATTATATTTTAACTCCAGGAAGATATGTTGGTATTGAAGAGCAAGAAGATGATGGCGAACCATTTGAAGAAAAGATGGCTAGATTAACTTCTGAATTATCTGATATGTTTACAAAATCCCATGAGCTTGAAGAGGAAATTCGTAAGAAACTGGGGGCGATTGGATATGAAATGTAAGCTTGAAGATATCTGTTGTTTTCGCAAAGAAAAAGTAGAGGTAGAAAATTTAAACACTCAAAACTACATATCAACAGAGAATATGTTATCGAATAAACGTGGAATTACAGGAGCAAGTTCTTTACCTACCGTTTTATTGACACAAAAATATAAAAAAGATGATGTTTTAGTCTCTAATATTCGTCCATATTTCAAAAAAATATGGCAGGCAAAATATGATGGTGGCTGCTCTAACGATGTATTAGTTTTCGTGCCTGATTCCAATATAGACAAAGACTTCTTGTATTATGTACTTGCAGATGATGATTTTTTCACATATTCGATGGCAACATCGAAAGGAACAAAAATGCCACGAGGCGATAAAGTTTCGATAATGCAGTATGAAGTTCCGTTATTTGATTTGCATACACAAAAGAAAATTGCAAGTATTTTGAAATCATTGGATGAAAAAATTGAACTTAATAATAAGATAAACAATAATTTAGAGCAGCAAGCTCAGGAAATATATCAGCAAATGTTCATTGATAATGCTGCTTCTAATTGGAAAGAAGGCACTTTGAGTGATATTGCTGACATAATTATGGGTCAATCCCCTAGCGGAAGTAGCTACAATGAGGAAAGTATTGGTACAATTTTCTTTCAGGGTCGTGCGGAGTTTGGGTTTAGATTTCCAACTGTTCGCCTTTTCACAACCGAACCCAAGCGAATGGCTTGTGCCAATGACACATTGACGAGCGTTCGTGCCCCCGTAGGAGACCTTAATGTTGCTCATACAGACTGTTGCATTGGTCGAGGGCTTGCTGCTATTCATTCAAAAACCAACCATCAATCTTTCGTACTTTATACAATGTTCTCTCTCAAAAAACAGTTAGATGTTTTTAATGGAGAAGGTACTGTTTTTGGATCAATCAACCGAAACTCATTGAATGTAATGCCAATCCTTATTCCATCAGATGAAAAGCTTGATGAATTTGAAGGAATAGTTGCACCGATGGACACCGCTATTCGTAATAATTACGATGAAATCTGCCGTTTGCAGCAAATTCGTGATTCATTATTACCCAAACTAATGTCAGGCGAGATTGATGTCTCCGACATTGAACTCTAAGCCGCTAAATTATTGTTTACATATATAACTCTTGTGAGTGGCAAGAGTTAAGCGAAAAGAACACCACTCCATAGTTGTTTTAAACTGATGAAAAGGAGAATGACTATGAAAGAAATTGTTAAAAATGAAGTCTTACAAAATATGATTCATCAACTAAAAGATGAACAATATGAAAAGTTAAAAGAAGTATTAGATATGGTATTAGTAAATTATAAGATTGAAGAAATCAAAGATGAACTAAATGGTGAAGATAATCAACACTATGTTGAATCTTTCTTATCTTCTAAACGTTTAGAAGGTTGTTCTGAAAAAACATTACACTATTATGAATCAACTATTCAAATACTTCTCGACAAAGTACAAAAACATGTTAAACACGTTACTACTGATGATTTAAGAAAATATCTAACTGATTATCAAAATGATCATAAATCTAGCAGAGTAACTATTGATAATATAAGACGAATATTATCAAGTTTCTTTTCTTGGCTTGAGGATGAAGATTATATAGTTAAAAGTCCAGTTAGGAGAATACATAAAGTCAAATCGGCTACGACTATAAAAGAAACTTATTCTGATGAATCGTTAGAATTAATGAGAGATAATTGCAATAGCCTTAGAGATTTAGCTTTAATTGATATATTAGCTTCAACAGGAATGCGTGTTGGGGAACTTGTTTTATTAAATGTTGATGATATTAATTTCAATGAAAGAGAATGTGTTGTTTTTGGTAAAGGGGATAAAGAAAGAATAGTCTACTTTGATGCAAGAACTAAGATACATCTTCAAAACTATATAAATAGTAGGAATGATGAGAATAAAGCATTATTTGTTTCAATAAAAAAACCATATAATCGATTATCGATCGGAGCTATTGAAACGATAATAAGAAATCTTGGTAAACAACTAGATATACCAAAAGCACACCCACATAAGTTTAGAAGAACTTTAGCAACTAAAGCTATCGATAAAGGAATGCCGATAGAACAACTTCAAAAGTTATTAGGACATCAAAAGATAGATACAACTTTGCAATATGCAATGGTTAAGCAAAGTAATGTAAAGATAGCACATAAAAGGTATATAGGATAGGAGGATGGATATGGCAGAATGGATTGAATGTAAAATATCTGATATTGGCACCGTTGTAGGGGGTGCAACCCCTTCGACAAAAAAATTAGAAAATTATGATAATGGGGAAATTGCTTGGATTACTCCAAAAGATTTATCTACTTTTAGTGGCAGATATATTGTACGAGGAGAAAGAAATATTACGGAAATAGGATTAAATAGTTGTTCAACTCAAATAATGCCTAAAAATACTGTTTTATTTTCCTCGAGAGCACCAATAGGTTATGTTGCTATCGCAGCAAATGAAGTCTGTACTAATCAAGGGTTCAAAAGTGTTGTTCCAAATACGAATACAGATCCATTATTTTTATACTACTTATTGAAATACAATAAGGATAAAATAGAAAGTATGGGCAGTGGTACTACTTTTAAAGAAGTGTCTGGAAATACCATGAAAAATATAGTGGTTTCTGTTCCAAAAGATAAAAAAGTACAAGAAAAGATTGGCTCTATACTTGGTTCTATTGATGATAAAATTGAGGAAAATGTAAAGATAAACAATAATTTAGCGGCTTAAATCTCAATGTCGGAAACATCAAGTTCGCCGGACATTAGTTTTGGTAAAAGTGTGTCTCGGAGTTGTGCCAATCGTTGATTTTCAAGCTGATTATTTATTATAATTTCAAACATAGGAAGAGTTATCTCAGAAAAAGCATTATTTACTTCTTCTGAAGGTAAAACAGTTTGCGAAGCTTTAATCTCGGAAGATGATAGGTTTACTTGCACCCCGCTATTTGCTCTGCTACGCAGGTCAACAAGAAAATCTGTGCTGTTAGTAAGTAAGTAAATAAAAGGATAGGTCACTCCTTTGTATCCATTTGCTCTGAGGTGTCCAACTCGCTGATTGACAATGTACTCATTATCAAGTGGCATAACGGCTGTGTTACCTAATATTGCCACATTGTCTTTCATATCTGTCATTGCCATAAGTATATCGCCTTTTTTGAGAACGAATTTCTCTAATTTTGATGCAAGGCTCTTTGGATACCAGCTTTTTGTTCCATCAGGAATAAATCCACCGCCACGAGCAATATGTCCTTGTTTGAATACTTGATAACAGTCTGGTGACGGCTCATTTAAAAGCTCCTTACTCTTAAATGCATAGCCATTTTGAAAATCAGCAATTTTTTCGAGAGGAACAATTTCCCAGTCAGAAGGCATAGTTCCGTTGAATGGCTCGAAATCAACAAACCAAGACTTAAAAAGAGCTTGAGCTTGCTGCTCTAAATTATTGTTTAGTGGTGAATGAGAGTTATAAAATGATATGTAGATTAAAAAGTTAATAGCGTATAAAAAATATTAGAAATGAGGTGAAAGTATGCCAGCACATTTTACAGAATCAAGTTATGAAGAATCAATTATAGAATTATTTGAGGGAATGGATTATAGATATGTCTATGGTCCAGAGCTTGAGCGAGATTATATGAATCCTTTATATGTAGAAGATTTTGAAGATTCAATCTATAGAATCAACAAGGGAAAAGATAGAGAAGCTATCAAGGATGCCATTTATCGAATAACCCATATTGAAAATGGATCGTTAGAAAAGAAAAATCAAGTTTTTACTAATTACTTACAAAATGGTGTTGATGTTTCATATTTCAAGGACGGAAAAGAAAAGTCGGACATTGTCTATTTAATTGATTATGAGAATGTATCAAACAATTCTTTTGTTGTTGCAAATCTATGGACTTTTATTGATCATAGTAACAAAAGACCTGATGTTATTTTATTTATCAATGGTATGCCATTAGTATTGGTTGAATTGAAATCGCCATCACGAGAAGAAACTGATGTATCTGAAGCATATACACAATTAAGAAATTATATGCTAGAAATACCATCTATGTTTATTTATAACCAAATTTGTGTTATGAGTGATCAATTAACTTCTAAAGCTGGAACGATAACTTCTGGTGAAGATCGGTATATGGAATGGAAAACAAAAGATGGTAGTTATGAAAATACTCAATTTGCTCAATTCGATACATTCTTTGAAGGAATGTTTGAGAAAGAACGATTATTAGACATTATAAAAAACTTCATTTGTTTTTCAAATGATGGGGAAAATATTATAAAAATTTTAGCAGCATATCATCAGTATTTCGCTGTTAGAAAAGCTATTACTTCTACAAAAAAAGCTACAATTTCTGATGGAAAAGGTGGTGTTTTCTGGCATACGCAAGGCAGTGGAAAATCATTATCAATGGTATTCTATGCACACTTATTACAAAAAGCTTTAGAATCACCAACTATCGTTGTTTTAACAGATAGAAATGATTTAGATGATCAATTGTTTTCACAGTTTTCTAAATGTAGGGACTTTCTAAGACAAACACCAGTTCAAGCTACAAGTAGAGATCATTTAAGAAATCTATTAAATAATATCAAGGTAAATGGAATTATTTTCACTACGATGCAGAAGTTTGAAGATTCATTTGATGTATTGTCAGATAGAAGAAATATTATAGTAATGGCTGATGAAGCTCATCGTGGCCAATATGGATTAGAAGAAAAAGTAAAGATTGTAAAAAATGAAAAAGGTGAAGATGAAGCAAAGGTTGTTAAAGGTACAGCACGTATCATTCGTAACAGTTTACCTAATGCTACTTTTATTGGTTTTACAGGCACACCAATTTCTACTAAAGATAAAAGTACTATAGAGGTATTTGGAAATTATATTGATGTTTATGATATGACTCAAGCTGTCGAAGATGGAGCAACTCGTCCTGTTTATTATGAAAGTAGAGTTATTAAGCTTCATTTAGATGAAAATATAATCAGATTGATTGATACTGAATATGATTTAATGGCTAACTCAGCTGATGAAGAAGTTATTCAAAAGAGCAAGAAAGAACTAGGAAAAATGGAAGCAATTCTTGGTGCAGATCAGACAATTGAATCTTTAGTTAATGATATTTTGTTACATTATGAAAATAATCGAGCAAATTTATTAACAGGAAAAGCATTGATTGTTGCTTATTCTAGACCTATTGCTATAAAAATATATAAAAAGATATTAGAAAAACGTCCTGATTGGACAGAAAGAGTAGCATGTGTCATGACTTCTAGTAATAAAGATCCAGAAGAATGGCATGATATTATTGGAAATAAAGCACATAAAGAAGAACTAGCTGTTAAATTCAAAGATAATGATGATCCACTTAAGATTGCAATTGTTGTTGATATGTGGCTAACAGGATTTGATGTACCTTCATTAGCAACTATGTATGTATATAAGCCTATGAATGGACACAATTTAATGCAAGCGATCGCTCGTGTAAATCGTGTTTATAAGAATAAAGAAGGTGGGCTTGTTGTTGATTATATTGGTATTGCTCAAGCTTTAAAAGAGGCAATGAATGATTATACTATCAGAGATAAGAAAAACTATGGAGATATGGATATATCTAAAGCTGCTTACACTAAATTTGAAGAGAAACTTCAAATATGTAAAGATTTATTGCATGGTTATGACTGGTATAAATTTAAGGTTGGAACAAATCTAGAAAAAGCTAAAACAATCAGTGGTGCAGTAAACTTCATGTTAGACCCAAAACGACAAGAAGATAAGGATCATTTTATTAGAGAAAGTACAGCGCTACATCAAGCAGTTCAATTATGCTCATCTATAGTTGAAGAAGAATTTCGTGTTGAAGCAGCTTTCTTTGAAGCGATACGTGTTATGCTAAATCGTTTAACGAATAAAGGTGGAAAGGGTAAAATCTCCCTTCCAGAAATGAATGAACGGATTAATGAGCTGTTAAAACAATCTATCAAAAGTGATGGGGTTATTAATTTATTTAGTGATGTAAAACAAGAATTCTCCTTGTTTGATACTGACTTTTTAAAAGAAATTGGAAAAATGAAAGAGAAAAATTTAGCTGTAGAGGTTCTTAAAAAGTTAATTGCAGATCAAATTAAGGTATATAGAAGAACCAATGTAGTTAAATCAGAGAAGTTTTCAGAAATTATTCAAACAACAATTAACTCTTATTTAAACGGAATGTTAAGTAATGAAGAAGTAATTAAAGAACTCTTAGACTTAGCTAAACAAATTAAAGGTGCTCACGAAGAAGGAAACGCACTAGGTTTAACACCAGATGAATTAGCTTTTTACGATGCTTTAACAAGACCACAAGCAATTAAAGATTTTTATGAAAATGACGAATTAATCGCTATTACTAGAGAATTGACTAAGGCATTAAGAAATAATAAAACTGTCGACTGGCAGAAAAAAGAATCTGCACGTGCGAAAATGCGAATGTTAATCAAGAAATTACTTAAAAAGCATAAATATCCACCTGAAGGAATGGAAGATGCTGTGCAAACAGTAATGATGCAGTGTGAACTGTGGACTGATAATGTTATGGAAATATAGAAACAAGAATGATTTTGCTATATTATATGGGTATTGATAAATATAAAAAGGCTATAGTTTATGAACATTATAAATAAAATTATTAGAAAATTATGTGATTGAATGATAATTAGAATTTAAAATGTTAAAATTAGACATTATCTTATTCTTTAATCAAGGAGGCTTATCAATATGGATAATAATTCAAAAATGATTATTTATACAACTGAAGATGGATTAGTTAAAATTGAAACAACTTTTAATTCTGAAACAGTATGGCTATCGTTAGATCAAATGGCATCCTTGTTTCAAAAGAATAAATCTACTATATCAAGACATATAAAAAATATTTTTGATGAAGGAGAATTAGTAAAAGATTCAGTTGTTGCAAATTTTGCAACAACTGCCAATGATGGAAAAACATATCAAGTAGATTACTATAATCTTGATGTCATTATTTCTGTTGGTTACCGTGTTAAATCAAAGCGAGGAGTTCAATTTAGAATTTGGGCAACAAATCTTATTAAGGAATATATGAAAAAAGGATTTGTGCTTGATGATGAACGATTGAAAGAGTTGGGTGGTGGCGGATACTTTAAGGAATTACTTGAAAGAATTCGTGATATCCGTGCATCTGAAAAAGTATTTTATAGACAAGTTCTTGAAATATATGCAACAAGTATCGATTATGATCCAACCGCTGAAGTATCTATTCAATTCTTTAAAAAAGTACAAAATAAAATTCACTATGCGATTCATGGTGAAACAGCTGCAGAAGTTATTTATCATAGAGCGGATGCTGAAAAAGAATTTATGGGATTAACAACCTTTTCTGGGAATCAACCAACATTAAAAGAAGCAAAGATTGCAAAGAATTACTTAAATGAAAAAGAGTTAAAAGCAATGGGTCAACTTGTATCAGGATATCTTGATTTTGCAGAAAGACAAGCAGAACGAGAACAAGTAATGACAATGGAAGATTGGGTAAAACACCTAGATAACATTCTAACAGTCACTGGAGAAGAACTATTGGTTGGTAATGGCTCAATTTCTCATACACAAGCAATGAAAAAGGCTGAAACAGAATACAAAAAGTATAAAGCAAAAACATTAAGTGATGTTGAGAGAGATTATTTAGATGCAATAAAAGAATTGGAAAATTTAAAGTAATTAATAATTCAAGTATGTGAGGTGGATGTATGAAATTTCCAAAACAATTAAAGGACATCATGTATGAATTGTTGAGAGAACCAACACTTGAAAAATTGAGAGAATTTTTGCATTCTCAAACAGGAGAACATAATTCAATTGATTTTAAAGAACAATGGATTGAAAATGCAACATTAGCAAAAGAAATATTAGCTTTATCAAATTCTCAAGGTGGAATTATAGTATTTGGCGTATCAGAAAATGATGATAAAACAATATCAATTAGCGGATTATCTGAAATTGTAGATAAAGCTATTATCTCAAACGGTATAAAAAATTATATATCTTCAAATTTAAAATATGAAATTTATGATTTTGTATATAATTCATCAGAGTATGAAGAATTGATTGGTAAGAAATTACAAATGCTAGTGGTAGAAGATACGCCTGAGTTTATTCCTTTTTTATCAAAAAGAGAAAGTGGTTCATTAAAACAAAATATGATTTATGTAAGACGAGGTACTTCTTGTGAAATTGCAAACGAAGAAGAATTACAATATATTTTTAAAAGAAGGATCAACTATTTGCATCCCCTTAATGGTGAACCATTGAATTTAGAAGAACATTTAAAACAATTAGAATTTCTTTATGGGAAAATTAAAAAAGAGCATATATATTACAAAAATGGTTTACCTGAAGGAATGATAACGATGGTAAATTCTATAGCTGATTTATTCTATAAAGGAGAAAAAATAGTTGAACCTAATCCTTTATATCCATCTGAAAGTTATGAAGAATTTATTTCTAGGATGATTGTTGCCAAAAAGAAGAAAATTGAAAGAGTGATGGATATATATTAAGTTATTTTATTTTGAACATTACTTTTGATTTCAAATTGCAATTTATATGTACTATAAGTTCATAAATTTAGAAATTGGCTACATGCAACTATTCCTTTGTTAAAAATATGCTTATAAATAGATGAGGTGAACTAATAGTGCGCGGCTACAAAATGGCTACAAAAAGTTTAAAGACGTACTGTAATGGCTAAAATATGAGTATTTTATGGACGAAATATGCATTAATAGTATGGAAAAACACGAGAAAACAAGGTCTGGAAGTCGAGTGGGAATAATACTAAAAACCTCAGAAAACCCTATTGATAAGGCTATCCAAATTTTTTAGGGGTTTTCGCCAGAAATTTGGGGGTCAACTTTGGGGGAGAGAAAAAATAAAGGCTAAAAATTAAGACCCCTAAAGTTAAAATCAAGAGAATCAGTGAAAAAACATTCTGATTCTCTTTTTTTGGTTATGCTTCTGTACAAATTCTTAATCTCTTTATTCTTTTACTTTATATTTACCACGTTTCTTTCCAACATAGCTATGTACTTCATTAGATGATTTGGGCGTATTTCTCAATGCAGGTCTATTTCTGGTAGACCATAAGATTCGATTTCTAGTATAATTAAAATTAGAGGAACCTCGTGAGTTTCTCTTATAATCTTTCGGCTTTCGGTTGAATGATTCCATAGGTCCATTGGATAAACGTGCATAGTAACGCTCATTATCCTTTGCACTACGTCTTGATACCTCAGTTATAGTAAATGAGCGGGCAATCTCATGCTTATATTTATCAAGGTATTGTGAGAAAAGACAAGGAATGTAACCTCTGAGAGCCTTAAATTCTTCAATCATTTTTAATAATTCTTGC
>NZ_JBKWZF010000051.1:0-10051 GCF_046991905.1 Finegoldia sp.
GTTATCCAATCAAAACCGGAAGGTTAAAACCCTAACTCTAATATACAAGGGGGAATAATATGCTTCAAAATTTTATTAATGGTCTGTATGACTTTCACTTTTTACAGAATGCTCTAATTACATCTGTAGTTATAGGGATTGTTTCTGGAACAGTAGGTTGTTTTATTATTTTAAGAGGAATGTCTCTTATGGGTGATGCTATTTCTCATGCTGTTTTGCCAGGAGTAGCAATTTCTTATATTTTAGGTATTAATTTTTTTATTGGTGCGATTGTATTTGGTCTATTAGCTTCTATCATTATTACTTTTATAAAAAGCAATAGTGTAATAAAAGGAGATACAGCAATTGGTATTACTTTCAGTTCTTTTTTAGCATTAGGAGTTATCCTTATAGGAGTTGCAAATAGCTCAACGGATTTATTTCATATCTTATTTGGAAATATTTTAGCTGTACAAGATATTGATAAGTGGATTACAATTGGCGTTTCTGTTTTAGTGTTGGTTACAGTTGTTCTATTTTTTAAAGAATTATTAATCACTTCTTTTGATCCATTAATGGCAAAAGCAATGGGGATGAATGTCAGTTTTTATCATTATCTATTAATGATTCTATTAACTTTAGTAGCAGTAACAGCTATGCAAAGTGTGGGAACTATATTAATTGTTGCAATGTTAATTACACCAGCTGCTACAGCATATTTATATGCAAACAGCTTAAAAACTATGATATTTATTTCGGCGACAGTCGGAGCGTGCTCATCATTGCTAGGTTTGTTCATTGGTTATAGTTTTAACATAGCAGCAGGATCAAGTATTGTTTTAACAGCGGCATTCTTATTTGTAATTAGTTTTCTAATCTCACCAAAACAAAAATTTTTAAGAAAGAAGGAGAGAAAGTTATGATGAGAAAATGGAAAGCAGTACTGGGAAGTCTGGGGATTTTGATTGCTCTTTTTATATTCGGGGCATGTTCAACAAATAGTAAAGACAAAGATACAGTGGCTTCGAACGAAAAATTAAAGGTAGTAGTTACTAATTCGATTTTAGCAGATATTACTGAAAATATAGCAAAAGATAAAATTGATTTACACAGTATCGTACCTATTGGGAAAGATCCCCACGAATATGAACCTTTGCCTGAAGATGTTCAAAAAACTTCAAAAGCAGATTTGATTTTTTATAACGGTGTTAACTTGGAAACTGGAGGAAATGCTTGGTTTACAAAATTAGTAAAAAATGCGAACAAAGAGGAAAACAAAGACTATTTTGCAGCAAGTGATGGCATAGATGTTATTTACTTAGAGGGTCAGAGTGAGAAAGGGAAGGAAGATCCCCATGCTTGGTTAAATTTAGAAAACGGTATTATTTACGCTAAAAATATTGAAAAACAGTTAGCGGAAAAAGATCCTGATAATAAAAAATTCTATAAAGAAAATCTAGATAAGTATATTGAAAAATTGGATTCTCTAGACAAAGAAGCTAAATCTAAATTTGCTTCAATTCCGAATGATAAAAAAATGATTGTTACAAGTGAAGGATGCTTTAAATATTTCTCGAAAGCGTATAATGTGCCTTCTGCTTACATTTGGGAAATCAACACTGAAGAAGAAGGAACACCAGATCAAATAAAACACTTAGTTGAAAAATTACGCACAACAAAAGTTCCCTCCTTATTCGTAGAAAGCAGTGTGGACGATAGACCAATGAAAACAGTATCAAAAGATACCAATATTCCTATCTATTCAACGATTTTTACTGATTCAATTGCAGAAAAAGGACAAGATGGTGATAGTTACTATGCGATGATGAAATGGAACCTGGATAAAATTGCTGAAGGCCTTTCGAAATAATTTGGAGGGTAGGTATGGTACAAATTAAAACGACTACTATACTAATTTATTTACTAGCAATTCAGGAATTATCAAAAAGAAAAAAGAAATTAAAAAATAATGATTTAGCAAAAGTTCTAAGTGTTAGTCCAGCATCTGTAAGTGAGATGCTGGCTAAACTTAGATATGAGGACTATTTAGATATAGGATTTCAATTAACTGATAAAGGGAAAAAATTTATTGACGATTACAAAAAAGGTTTTAAGTAAAAGACTTTATTTTTAGGGAGGATAAGAAAATGGCTATTGGAGTGATTATGATAGGACTTACCCTAATAGCTGGATATAATTTTTTTAAATCTTTCTCGGATTATTTTAGAAAAGGTGAATGATTTAGATGAGTCTATTAATTCTTGTAGGATTGCTTTTTGTATCAGTTATTTTGCTCTTTCTCATTAGTTTAGCTCTAAGGAATGAGTTCAGTAATAGACGTTAACGATTGAAACTTCAAGTCCTGTGTAAGATAATATAGTTAATTCATCTTATTAGGAGGAAGTACCCATAGAAACCAGAGATTATATTACAACTCACCAAAAATTAATAGAAAGTGGACTAAGCCATTTTGAAAAAGAAGGATTTCAGCAAACTAAGATAAGGCAACTGTGCTTGACCGCAGGCGTAACTACGGGTGCTTTTTATAAACATTTTACTTCTAAGGAAGCGTTATTTGAAGAAATTATTCAGCCGCATATTAATGCGCTTATTAATATGTATAATGAAGAGTTTACCAAATACCTCTTAAACTTAGAAAATATAGATATAGAGAAAAGTTGGAGAGAGAACTTCAATGAATTAGATCCATTTATTAATTATATTTTTGAGAATAAACGTATATTCGATTTGGTTTTATTCCAATCAGCTGGAACCAAATATCAAGATATTGTTGAAAAAATTACATCATTTGTGACAAAAAAGACAGTCTGTTGTCTAGATAAGTTAAAGACTATCGGAATGATCAATCAAAATTTAGTCTTTAATGAAGAAGAAATCCACTTCTACATTTACTCATTCTACGCTACATTCTATGATATATTGAAGCATAGCTATTCAAAAGAAAAGACTATGCTATTAACCAGAAGATTGTATCAATTTTCTGTTCCTGGGTGGATTGAATTACTGAGTTAATTAAAAAAAAGCTTGCATTGAGAATTGTTCTCAGTTATGCTTTTTGATAAGATCGCACTGTTATCTGAATAACGGTGCATTTTTGTCAGCTTAAGATAACAGTGCGATCTTATTTTTTGGAGGTGAAAGAGTGTCAAAAATCAATCCGTTAACCTTGATTACTTTAAATATTTTTTTTCCGGTCATTATTTTTTTAGGAAAGGGAAATATATTTCAAGTGGGGTGTTTCATTATTGCTACAGTTTTAGTATTGATGTTTCGTAAAATAAAGACATGTATTTATTTCATCTTGATTTATTCAGTTCTGTTTTTAGTAATGAAAATTATTGATGCTATCAAGATAGAGTTTTTTACTATATTTTTTGGGACATCCTTATATATTGTATTTCGAATGTTGCCGGTCGTAATGATCTCATGGTTGTTGGTTAGTGTCTATACTAGCAATGAATTATTATCCTCTTTAGAAAAAATACATTTACCGAAAAAAATAATGTTAAGTATTACAGTAGTGATCAGATTCTTTCCGACTTATCGTTCTGAAATAAGAATGATTAAAGAATCTTTAAAAATGAGAAACATTCGCTTGTCTTTTTTTCAGCCTCTGCAATATTTGGAATTTCTGTTAGTTCCCGTTCTTATACGTGCAACTATGATTGCTGAAGAAATGACCGCTAATGCAATAACAAAGGGGATAGAATCTCCTGTGAAAAGAAGTTCTTACTATAAAACAAACATGAGCTTATTAGACTATATCATCCTGTTTTCCGTTACTATTTTTTTCTTAAGTATTTTGATTTGAGGTGAAAGAATTGTTTGAATTTAACAATGTTTCTTTTTCATATAAGGATGTTAAGGAACAAGCGCTTGTTGACCTTAATTTTTCAATAAAAAAAGGCAGTCTTACATTGATTACTGGTTCTTCTGGGAGTGGGAAATCCACACTATTAAAGTTAATGAATGGACTTATTCCAAGACTTTATGACGGAAAATTGGTTGGGGAAATTTTATTTGAAAATAACTCGCTACAATCCTTAACACAAGAAAGTATATCAAAAAATATTGGCTACGTAAGTCAAAATCCTAGAGGACAATTCTTTACAACAAATACAACGAGTGAGTTAGTATTTTCGATGGAAAACTTTGGATTTACAAAAGAGCATATGGATAAAAGAATCAATGAATTAGCTGAATTATTAGATCTTTCAAATATATTAGATAAAAACATTTTTTCGCTATCAAGTGGTGAACGGCAGAAAATTTCTATTGGATGTAGTTTATCGCTAAACTCTAAATTAATTATATTGGATGAACCGTCTTCAAATTTGGACTTCAAAGCGACTAAGAAACTTGCTGACTTACTTTGTGATTTAAAAAATAAAGGATTTACTATTGTTATAGCTGAACATCGTTTTTACTATTTGAAAGAATTAATTGATCAAGTTCTATTTGTTAAAAATAGAACTGTAAAAACTACAACTATTCAGTTGTTAAAAACTGAAAACAATAACGCATTAAGGAAATTTGACATTTTTAATAGTTCGATTGAAGTTCCCTATATCGAAAAGGTAAGTGCAGATGTATTAAAAGTTGAAGAAATTACTTATGAAAATATTCTAAAAGACATAAATTTTGATGTCAAAGTTGGAGATGTTATTGGTTTGGTAGGGAAAAACGGTGTGGGGAAAACAACCTTACTAAGAATACTCATGAAGATTATTCGCCCTACCAAAGGAAAGATAATCGAAAATAAAAAAAATTTGTCATCGCCGTTTTTAGTAATGCAAGAAATGGATTACCAATTTTTCACAGAATCAGTGAGGAGCGAGTTAGCCCTGGGGAATGAAATAGTTAGTAAAGATCAGCAAGAAAAAATTTTAAAAAAAATGGAACTTTATAAAATGAAAGATCAATTACCGTTTGATTTATCCGGTGGAGAAAAACAAAGATTATTGGTTTCTATAGCTTCATTGTCAAAAACTAATTTATTTCTATTTGATGAACCTACAAGTGGGTTGGATTATATCAATATGGAAAGGATTGCTGACCTTATTAAAGACTTAAAAGAAAAGGGTGCAGTAGTTATAGCCACTCATGATCCGGAATTTCTTTATAAAACATGCAATAGAATTATTTATTTAAAAAATGGTGGAATAAAAAAAGATATAAAACTTAGAGTAGAAGATTCAACTTTGATAGAACAGATTTTTAATGACATAACGAAATAGAATTGAGGAGAATATATATGAAAACAAAAGATTATATTTTTATTGGTTTAGCTACAGTTATTTCCCTAGTAATTTACTTTTTTTCAATAATGGTTAGTAGTATTGGTGGGGCGTTTGGTCACAGCATATCCCCAGGGATTTTTGGATTATTATCTGGAATCATATTTGTTTATATTAGCTATAACTACCCTAGAAAAGGAATTTTTACTATTTACACAATTGTTTTATTGTTATTTTTTACGTTAATGGGCGGGGCGTACTTACCTTGGTTTATCAGTTCGATTAGTATGGCGATCTTAGCTGATATTATTCTATCTGTATTTGGATATGATCGAGCAATTCCTCAAGTTGTGTCTTGGGTTCTAATGCAACTAGGCAGTGCTGCCGGACAGTGGATTCCCATATGGTTCTTTACAGATCGTTTTCGTCAAGACTGGATAGATAGAGGACAATCTGCTGCAACAATGGATGCAATGATCCACTACGCGGTGGGTATATGGGGAATTATTTCAGTGTTAGTTGTAGCAAGTTTATCTATGATTGGTGTATTGATTGGAAGAAAAGTCTTAAAAAAATACAAAAAATAGAACGTAGTTTACCTTCTATCTGTTTGTACATCTCTAATTTACGCTATTACGGAAAGCATTAACAGTTGTAAACGAATAAGAGAAGAAATTGAATGCGGGGGAGGAAAAAATGAAAGTATACAAAAAATTATTTAGTTATGTCCCTAAAATGAAATACTACGGATGGTTAGCCACTTTATTTTCTGATTTTTCTGTCGTATTAACAGTCTATGGATATTACAGTATTTACAAATTTCTTCAGTCTCTAATTATTGTAGGAGATGAATATTTAGCTAAGAGTTATGCGGTTCAAACTGTTGCTTGGTTAACTTTAGGAGCTTTATTTTATATTTTTTCTGGCTTATTTTCTCATATCCTTGGGTTTCGCTTAGAGACTAATTTGAGAAAAAAGGGAATTAGCGGTTTAACAGAAGCAAGTTTTCGTTTTTTTGATTTAAATTCTTCGGGATATATTCGAAAGACAATTGATGACAACGCGGCTAAAACACATATGGCAATTGCTCACTTGATTCCAGATAGTGCTCAAGCCATAGTAACACCTGTTTTATCAGTTGCCTTAGGCTTTTTCATTAACTTTAAAATTGGATTGGTTCTAATCGCCATGTTAGTAATTGGTGTATTCTTGTTAAAGAAAATGACAGAGAATACAAATTTTATTCAAAAATATCAAGAATCGTTAGATGTGTTAAGCTCTGAAACGGTAGAATATATCCGCGGAATTCAAGTTATAAAGATATTTGGTGCTAAAGTAACATCATTTAAAGCCTTGAATAAAGCAATTAACGATTATGCTAAGTTTGCATATAAGTATTCTTTGAGTGGGAAAACACCTTTTGTTCTTTTTCAATGGCTATTTTTTGGCATAGTTTGCATTTTGATAGTTCCTATAACCTTTTTTATAACTTCTCTTACCACTCCCAAGATCTTAGCTGTTGACTTGTTGATGTTGTTTTTTTTAAGTGGAATTATTTTTGTTTCTTTCATGAGAATAATGTATGTAAGTATGCACTTGTTTGAAGCAAGATATGCAGTCGAAACACTAGACTCCCTTTATTTAGAAATGAAGCAAGACCAACTAAAATATGGGAACGAGACACAGATTAAAAATTGTGACATTGCATTTGAAAATGTCAGCTTTTCATACAAAGAAGAGTGTGTTTTAGAAAATTTCAACTTAGTTTTAGAACAAAAAAGAATTTATGCATTAGTAGGAAAATCAGGAAGCGGAAAGAGTACGATAGCTAAACTAATTTCAGGTTTCTACAATGTGGATAAGGGACAGATTAAAATTGGTGGTAAGCCTTTAAATCACTATTCAAAAGACACAATTATTAACACAATTGCTTTTGTCTTTCAAGATACGAAACTATTCAATCAGAGTATTTACGATAACGTTTCTATAGCAAATCCTCAAGCGCCAGCAAGTAAAGTATTTGACGCGCTAAGATTAGCCGGTTGCGAATCGATTTTAGAAAAATTTCCCGAAAGAGAGCATACCTTAATTGGTAGTAAAGGAGTTTATCTGTCAGGAGGAGAAAAACAACGTATAGCTATTGCCAGAGCAATTTTAAAAGATGCAAAGATTGTTATTATGGATGAAGCCAGTGCATCTATTGATCCAGATAATGAGTATGAACTACAAAAGGCTTTTCAATATTTGATGAAAGAAAAAACAGTTATTATGATAGCTCATCGATTATCCAGCATTAAATCTGTAGATGAAATTCTTGTCTTGTCAGAAGGAAAAATAGTAGAACGTGGAAATCATAATGAATTAATGGCTAAACATCGAGTGTATAAACAATTGGTCACTAATTATGAGAATGCAAATGATTGGAGGCTTGACAATGAAAAATTTTTATAAAAAAAAATTTGCTTTAACTGATCAGGGCGCAGAAGCTTTAACTAAAGCTTCTATTTCTAGTTTTTTTGTATACTGCATTAATATGGTACCAGCATTCATTATAATGATGCTGATAGACGAATTAGTTTTAGAAAATGCAAAGCCCCGTTGGCTTTATTTTGCAGTATCGTTTGTTACTTTGCTTTTCATGTATTGGTTGTTAGATAGGGAGTATGAAAACTTATATAATAGTACTTATAAAGAAAGTGCGCATTTAAGAGTGCAAATTGCAGACGATTTGTCAAATTTACCATTATCCTATTTTTCAAAACATAATTTATCAGATTTATCTCAAACTATCATGTCTGACGTTGAAGGTATTGAGCATGCGATGAGTCATGCAATACCTAAAGCCGGCGGTATGGCTCTGTTTTTCCCTTTTATTTCAGTGATGCTTTTGGTTGGTAATGTCAAAATGGGATTAGCTGTTATTTTGCCAACGTTATTTAGTTTTGTCTTAATCTTGTTATCAAAGAAATCCCAAACGAAAGCCAATACTAAATATTACGATACTTTGAGAGAAAACTCGGAAGAATTTCAAGAAACTATTGAATTGCAGCAAGAGATTAATAGCTTTAATCTATCTAAAAAAGTTCAAGACAGACTTTTCAAAAAAATGGAAGAGAGTGAAAGGATTCATTTAAAGGTAGAATTAAGTACTTTTTCAGTCATGGCCTTATCCTCTATTTTCTCATATGTTAGTTTAGCAGTAGTCATTCTAGTAGGTGTTCACTTACTGTTAACGGGTGAAGTGACTATACTCTACGTCGTTGGTTACTTACTAGCCGCAATAAAAATAAAGGATTCCTTCGATTCTATGAAAGAAGCAGTGCTTGAAATATTTTATTTAGCTCCTAAAATACAGCGAATTAGAGCTATGAAGGAAACCAGTATCCAAGAGGGATCAGATAGTCCTCTGAAATCTTTTGACATTGAGTTGCGAGATGTCTCTTTCTCATATGATAACAATACCCCAATTTTAGATCATATCTCTTTTACGGCTAAACAAGGAGAAGTGACTGCGTTAGTAGGTGCTAGTGGTTCCGGGAAAACTAGTATCTTGAAATTAGTGTCTAGACTGTATGATTATGATGAAGGCTGTATTTTAATTGATGGGTATGATATTAAACGTGTATCTCCAGCTTCTTTGTTTAGCAAAATCGCTATTGTTTTTCAAGAGGTAACTTTGTTTAATACAAGTATTTTGGAAAATATACGTATTGGAAATAGTCAAGCGTCAGATGAGGAAGTGAAAAAAGCAGCTCGTTTAGCTAACTGCGAAGACTTTATTGAAAAACTACCTGACGGTTATCATACATTGGTCGGAGAAAACGGAAGTTCACTTTCTGGAGGAGAGCGACAACGCCTATCCATAGCACGGGCTTTTTTGAAAAATGCGCCAATTTTAATTTTAGATGAAATTACTGCCAGTTTAGATGCGGAAAATGAAAAACGTATTCAGGAAAGTTTAAATCGTTTAATACAAGATAAGACAGTACTAATTATATCGCATCGCTTGAAGTCTATTGAAAAGGTAAATAAAATTGTAGTGATGGATCAAGGAAAACTAGTTGATCAAGGTACTCATAATGAGTTGTATCGAAGGTCAGAAATATACAAAAATCTCATAAAGAAAACTAAACTATCTGAGAAATTCGTCTATGAAAAAGAAGCTCAATCACGATGATGAAATAGGCTTTAAATTAACCTACAATTTTTGGGATATAGTTATAATTCTTTTTCAAAAAGAATAATTTTATTAAACAGCATCTAATTTTGAATACACGAAAGAATCAGTATGATTGAATTAGTTCACTTAATGTCTATTCTTATAATATAAGGAATAATCAAAGTTTTAAAAAATTGGCGATAAACCAGTTAAACATAAAAGATTGAATAAAAAGTTATAGTTTCTTTCATATTGCCGTTTTAAGTAGAGGAAAAGCTACTTAAAACGGTATTTGTGTTTGATTGGACTAATAAAAGTGAATTCTTATTTTTCAGAGCCTAAACTGCATATTCTTTTAAATGATTTGATTATCTCTATGTACCGATAAATTCGTTTTCAAATAGTTATCTATTCATATGAGTTTTATTTCATGTTATTTATTGTTGACAAGAGCAACTCTTGTTGGTAAAGTATCAGTGTCAAAACGTAACGATTACGATTTGAGGTGTCTAAATCAAAATAAAAGGAGTATAAAGGTATATGGCAAAAAAGTCGAAAATTGCTAAAGCAAAGAAACAAATGGCGATGATTGAAAAGTATGCAGATAAACGTCAGGAATTAAAAGCCGCAGGAGATCGCACCGCTCTCGCTAAAT
>NZ_JBKWZF010000052.1:0-9976 GCF_046991905.1 Finegoldia sp.
TAAGTGATTTAATCTAAGTACATTAAATAAGTCGATTCTTATAATACATTATATTCTCGGGTACTGGTACTGGGACGGGACTAAAAATATGAAAACGTCCTATAATTAGGTGGATTTAGTGATACAAAAAAAATAGAACCTAGTATTTTGAACGGTTTAGGATATATCGTACGTTTGGAAAAGAAGAATGGGAGTTTTACCCGAAAAATAGCACAGAGCGCGGAGAGCAGTGAAACTGCTATTTTCGTTAGTCGCAAAAAAATTAAAAAATTTGTAAAATCAACGGTTATAGAAGATAAAAAATTGTAACTGGGATTGAAATGGGAAAATTTGTAAAAAAGAATAAATTGAATAATAGTTCCAAGTGGTTTACATTTGGACAAAAAATTAGACCGTAGTTAAAAGCTGCGGTCTTTTTGTAATCTGAATTCGTTTAATTGAAATTGAGATTTGTTTAGCTTTACAGATAAAAAATATAAATATATCCTTGTTAAAATAAATTGGAAAAACTAAAACATAGGAAAAATGAATATATTACGTAGCAATTAAGACATAGAAAACGAAAATAGATAAAACAATTTATCAATGCAATAGTATGAGTAACTAATTCATTAATAGTTAATATAGAAAGCATTATATATTTGATATTATACTTTTTTCGATGCAATTAGCATCTGAATTTTTTACTAAAATCATAGAAAAAATGCGTAAAATATGCTATAATGTCTACAGAATAGATAAAAATGTGGCGGGGAGGAACGTAGATGGCAAGTCTTAATGTTGCTGATGTAATAAAAGAATTAGATATTTCTAAGTCATATTTATATAAATTAATAGATAAAGAAAATATTTTAATTCCCAGAAGTGATACAGGAAGATACTTTTGGGATGAAAATACAGTTGAAACTATAAAAAAAGTTTTGAATACTGGTAGTTTACAAGATAAGGATGACACAGAATTTTTAATATCTAAATTAGGATTAAAGCAGTCATTCATAAATAATAGACGATATTTAGGAAATAAATATTCTCTTTCTGATTTTATAAGAAAAACAGTTGATGAAAATTGTAAAGGTGTAAATATTGTCATTGACGTATTTAGTGGAACCGGTGCAGTTGCGAATACTTTTAAGGACAAAATGCTTATCACAAATGATTTACTGTATAGTAATTATATTTCCAATTATGCATGGTTTGGATATGAAAAATATTCAAGTAAAAAGATAATTGAGCTTATATACGACTATAATCAAGTTAAAACAAAAGAAAATAATTATATGCGAGAAAATTTTGCAGATACATTCTTTTCTGCTGATGATTGTAGCAAGATAGGATATATAAGAGAAGATATTGAAACTAAGTATAACAACAAAGAAATAAATTTTAAAGAATATACAATATTGATTACATCCTTGTTATATGCGATGGATAAGATTGCAAATACGGTTGGACATTACGATGCATATAGAAAGAATGTCGATTTTAAAAAAACTTTAGTATTGAATGTTTTGTTGCCTGAAAAATCTATTAATTCCAATAATGTTTGTTATAACCTAGACGCAAACAAACTAATTAAAAATATTAAGGGAGATTTGTTATATTTAGATCCTCCATATAATTCAAGACAATATTGTGATGCATATCATTTACTTGAAAATGTGGCACGATGGGAAAAACCTAAAGTTTATGGTGTTGCAAGAAAGATGGATAGAACTTCACTTAAAAGTGATTATTGTATGATTGCAGCTACAAAAGCATTTGAGGAGCTTATTGAAAATGCTGATGTAAAATATATTTTGCTTTCATATAACAATATGTCAGACAAGGGAAATGATAGATCCAATGCGAAAATATCGGATGAAGATATTATGAAAATTCTTAGCAAAAAGGGAAAAGTAACTGTATTTGAATCGGATTATAAGAGTTTTTCAACTGGTAAATCAGATATACAAGATAATAAAGAAAGATTGTTTTTATGCGAAGTATTTAGCAAAGAAAAAAAGAAAATGAATATATCTTGCCCTTTTAATTATATTGGTGGGAAATTTAAACTATTGGAACAGTTGCAGCCTTTATTTAATGAAAAGGAAGTATTTTTAGATTTATTTGCTGGTGGAGGGAATGTTGGGATAAATTCCTCTTCTTCAAAAGTTATTTTTAATGATTCAAATGAGAAATTGATAGACTTAATAAAATTTATAAAAGACACCGACACTGATGTCTTATTAAAGCAAATAGATAATATTATTGATGAATATCACTTATCCAATACAGCGTTATATGGTTACTCCTATTATGATTGCAATAGTAGCAAAGGACTAGCCGGATACAATAAGGAAAGATTTCTCAAGCTAAGAGATGATTTTAATGCTAAGGTCATTGCAGGAGAAACAGATTATTCAATGTTATATATATTGATGGTTTTCTCTTTTAATAATCAAATTCGCTTTAATCGAAAAGGTCTGTTTAATCTTCCTGTTGGAAAGAGAGATTTCAATTCTAAGATGAGAAGTAAGCTTGTGTTGTTTTCCGAGGAATTGAAAAGCAAGGACATTCAGTTTTTGAAAAAGGATTTTAGGGATATTTCATTAGATGATTTTTCTCAGGAGACTTTTATTTATTGTGATCCTCCTTATTTAATTACAAATGCAACATATAACGAAAATGGAATGTGGACTGACTTAGATGAAAAAGCTTTGCTTGAATTTTTAGATCAAGCTAATGAAAAAGGCTTTAGTTTTGCGTTGTCTAATGTTTTAGAGAGTAAAAATAAAAGAAATGATATTTTGTATAATTGGATTAAAAGTAAAGGATATTATTGCAATTATTTAAATAAAAGTTATTCAAACAGTAATTATCATAGAAAATATAAAAACAGTATTTCTGAAGAAGTTCTAGTTACCAATTATCCAGTAGATTGGAGGAATGAGTAAATGGTAAATAAAATTATTCCATATCAAAGTTTTTGTTGGGTTATAGGAACTACAAGTTTTAGAACTGCAAAACTAAATTTAAAAATCGAGGCACAGTTGTTGCTTCTTGATGAGTTTTATAATGAGGTCATAAAGGAATCAAGTTGGAACTGGAACAAAGAATTGCAAGAAAAATATTATGATTTTATGAAAGATAGAGCTTTCCTAACAGGAGAAGCAAAAAGAAAAGACAAAGATGCCAGAGAAAAAACATCAGGATTGGTTGATATTGGTTTAATTACAGAAGATAGATTGATTACGGATGCAGGAAGAGAACTCCTTAAAATAACAAGTAGTGGGGATTTTGAAACCAATAATGTGTTTAATATTAATAGAGATAGCTTTATCTATCTAAAACAGCTTCTTAAAACGAGTATAGATGTAAGTGGTAGTATCGTTAGACCGTTTATTGCGGTTGTAAAGTGCCTGACGGAACTTGAGTTTTTAAGTTATGACGAGTTTACTTATTTTGTTCCGTTAATTAGAGATAACGAAAGTGCGAAACAAATCATATCGGATATTAAATTATATCGAGAAGGTAAAATTTTGCTGGAAGAAATAATTTATAAGAGGCTTATGCAAATGGATAACTATAAACTTGCTAGGGAAGAATTTATAGCCTCTGATGTTGATGAAAATCTAATATGTTTAATCGGGATGAATCGTAAAAGCAGAAGCTATGACAAGCCTTACTATAAATTATATGAGAATTTAAAGAAAGTATTTCTTGATGGGAAAAGCGATTATGAATCACTATTAAATTCTGCAAAGAATATAAATCAAAAACCTGGAACATTGTGGAGACGTTTAATATTTAAGACAACTAATATTGGTATTGTAAGAAAAAATGGGAAGTCTTCAATTCACAAACAATGCCCATTTATAATCTGTAAAAATGAAATAGAACTAAAAGAAATGTTTTTCAAATATTTACATGTTTTTAAAGCAATGGCGACTTTATCTGATTATTTTGATTTAAATAGAAGATATTTCAATGTTACAGATACACTAATCTTTGAAGATCGCATGGTTAAGTTGGACATGATTCCAAAATACTATTTTAAAGAGATTATTGATGTTCTGTATAAAGAAACTTTTAGCAAAGATAATAATCTCAGTGTAGATGTTACTTTAGAAACTATATCAAGAGCTTTCAAGTTAGACATGAGTAAAGTGTACGCTGCATTAAGTAAAGATTTAGGAATCACCATAAATAGTCCGGAACAAGCAGCAGCTTATGTAAATGATGAAAGATACAGAAGATTTAACACTCTTATTGATAAGAAATTTAACGATTCTGTGCTTATAGAGTTACTAAATTGTTTTGAAACACGAGATGATAAGCGAATAGAAGAACTTGTTACAGATGAGGCTGCAATACCGACTATTTTTGAATATATTTTGGGAATTATATGGTATAAAGTAAGTGAAAGACAAGGGAATATTTTGGAATTCATGAAGTTATCATTAGAAGCCAATCTGTTACCTAAGACACATGCAGCTGGAGGTTATGCAGACATTATATATGAATATGAAGCATGCACTTCTTATCCAAAGCATTCTCTGCTACTTGAAGCAACACTTGCAGATGGCTCTAATCAAAGAAGAATGGAAATGGAGCCTGTTTCAAGACATTTAGGAGATTACAGAATTAGATTTAATAATCCATTCGATTACAGCTTGTTTGTCAGCACATACTTAGATAAAAATGTGATTTCAGATTTTAGGTATAGAAAGATAATCCCATATACCAGAGATGAAGAAACTATTAAAGGCATGAAGATTATTTCAATGGATACAGATTCTCTTAAGAAAATAATTGAAAATAAGGTCAAGTATAAATATTTGTATGAGGTCTTTGACAAATACCATGAAATGCCATTAGAGACTGTAGATTGGTATGGTGGGATGATAAAAGAGGCTACGGGAGAGTATAAGGCATAAATTTTTTTACGTACTTTTAAAGGAGAATGTGAGTTTTGGAAGAAAAAGACATATTAAAAAGATTAATTAAAAATGATTCATTATTCAATATGATTGGTGTTATTGTTCAACAATATGACATTCTCCCAAATAACAAAGAACATATTGGTGCATATATAGAATATCAAGATATACAAGAGCTTAGAGATGGATTTGTTGAAGAATTATCTGATACCATTGTTGATTGGATTTATAGTTCAGAAAAATATGAAGAAATTAAGAAAAAACTGGTTAACAGTGGCAGGTCTGAAGCAGCAGCTTCGCAATATATTGGCAGAAAAGCCAAAAACAAATTCAGAGCCAATAAAAATAGTGAGAATGTTTTGATTCAGGGTCAAATGGGAGAATTGTTACTTTATCATTTTATTCAAAAGTGCATGAAAGCAGTTCCTTTACTTAGAAAAATGAACATAGCTACATCTTCTGATCATGAAAGATTTGGTGCTGATGCAATACATTTTAAAATAGAAAATGATAAAAATATAATTATATTAGGAGAAGCCAAAACATATACATCTAAATATAAATTTAATGAAGCTTTTTCTGATGCGTTAGATAGTATATTGAATACGTATAATAAACATAGATCAGAGCTTGGTTTATATGTACATGAAGATTTTTTAGATAATGAAATGAATGTAGTTGCTGAAAAATATTTGAATAATACTTTAAAATCTGTAGAAATTCAACTGGTAAGTATAGTGACCTATAATGAATTATCCAAAATTGATAAAATTGATGAGAATACTATTAGAAATAATATAAAAAAAATAATTGAAGATAGATATAGAAATTTTGACAAAAATAAGATTGATATGAGTAAAAATCCAATATTGTCGAGAATCACTTACATAGTGTTTCCGGTTTGGGATCTAAAAGAATTAGCCGAAAAATTTCAGAAATTAATATAGAGAAAGGGGGAACAAACTAATGAAAGAACTAAAGAATGATATTCTTGAACATTGGTTAAATATTGAGTTAACTTCAGTTGCTCATAAAATGGGGCTGATAAATGCTAACAGAGTAGTTAGCTATAATGAAACATTAATATATAACTCTGTTAGATGCTTGGATTATGAATCTATTATGGTTGCTTCTCCCGATGTTAATTATATTATTACTGTTATTGGTCTAATGTGGGAACATATTAATTTTGAAGAATATGATTTGAGAAAAATAATTGTAAAATTTTTATCCAGAATAGGTTATCCAACCTCGGCTATTATATGTGATGAGAATTTTGATAGAGCTAATTGTGAATTTACTGTATTAGACAGTTATATTGATGAGATAACAACAACAATAAATCAGTTAAATAATGAGGTCAATATAGGTAATCGAAAGTATTTGCTAACAAATTTTCAAAAGAAAATTTGGGATAGTATGGATAATGATAAGATTTTAGGGATTTCTGCCCCAACTTCTGCGGGAAAATCATTTGTGATTCTATTAAAAATAGTAAATAGATTGCGAACTGAAAATATTGACATTGTATACATCGTCCCTACATTGAGTCTACTTAATCAAGTGATGGAAGACTTTAATCGTGAATTAAAAGCTAATGGTGTTGAGAATTATTGGATTACTAATTCTTTTGATGGAAAGCAAGTAAAAGATAGAAAGAATATTTATGTAATGACACAAGAAAAAGCTATTGCAGCATTTGATAATTTTGATGAGGCTTTTTCTAAAAAACTGATACTTGTGGCAGATGAAATTCAAAATATAGAAAGGATTGAAGAAGATTCAGATCAACGAGCGAAAATATTATTTGATACATTACTAGAATTTAGATACAAAGATAATGTTGACAAAATTATTATTTCTGGTCCTAGGATAGAAGAAATTGATAAGGTAGGAGAGAGTATTTTTGGTATTGAGACTATTGATCATACGACGAACATTAGTCCAGTTTTAAATTTGACTTACAGTATAAAGAAAAAAGATAAAAGATATTTTTTAAAACAGTACTGTATTCTTACTAAAAATCCATTAGTAATATGGATTGAAAATACTAATCTTATAAAGTGCTATGGTAAGAAGATATATACTAATGATTATTTGGAATATTTGAGTTGTATTGTAAATAAAATTGGCAGGAATTCACAAAACATTATTTTTGCACCAACAATATCCACGGCAAGAAAAATAGCAGTAGCTTTAGAGTTTCCCGTAACACAATATAATTCAGACTTAGTAGAGTATTATCGAAATTCTGTAAGTGAAAATTATTCTTTATGCGAAACACTTATGAAGGGTGTTGCATATCATCATGGGAAATTACCTTTGCATGTGAGAAGAACTTTGGAGGTGGCTATAGCGAATAAAAATGTGTCTAATGTTGTATGCACTACTACGCTACTCCAAGGAGTAAATTTGCCTGCACAAAATATATTTATTAGGAATCCGCATTTATATATTAAGAAAACTTCGGACGCAGTAGAATTAACGAATTATGAAATGGCTAATCTTCGTGGTAGAGCGGGTAGACTATTAAAAGACTATGTGGGAAGAACTTTTGTAATGGACGAGGATGCATTTGCAGAAACAGAAGGTTATGAGCAAATAGAATTATTTGAGGATGAGAGTAAAGAACTATCGACTAGTTATGAACAAAAATTTCAAGAGTATAAATGGGAAATTGAAGATGCTCTTAAGAATGATAAGGTTGTGGATGAAACCATGAAAAAGTATGGATATATAATATCGTATATAAGACAGTCAGTTTTAAGATACGGCAAAGATTCAAAATATAGAATGGATAATGTAGGAATAAAACTCACACAAAAACAGGTTGCTGCAATAATCTTGAAACTTAAAAACTTAAGTATACCCAAAGAAGTTTGTTATAAAAATAGGTACTGGGATCCATTTGTTTTAGAAAAAATTTATACGGACTTTGACCTGATTGTTCCTAAAACTCCATCTGAAAAAGGTGCGAAAAATAAACTAAACAAGATACTCAAATGGCTGAGAGATAAAGAAGAAACAGCATTCATGTATAAAAAATATATCCCCTCTTTATATCAGAATGGACAATCAAGAAGTATAATGGTTTCACTTGGGTTGCATTGGGCAAACGGTATAAAGTTATATGACATATTTAATAATGATAGATATAAAGGTGATAGTGGTGCAGAAAAAATTGATGAAACAATTGAGTTGTTGCAAAAAACAATATCTTTTAATCTTCCTTTGTTATTAAAGCCTATATATGATATAAAAAATCCGGATAGTTGTTTTTTGGTTTGTATGCAATTAGGCGCAATAAATAATATTACAAGAGCGATGATTGAAATGGGGATTCCGCGTGAGACATCACTTTATTTATTTGAAAAAATTTTTCTGAATTTTAAAGGAAATGAAAAAAATGAATTGTCAGAAGAAAACATAAGAGAAATAATTAAACAACATTATGATAATCTCCCATATTGGATACAGGTTCAGTTGAATTTTATAAAATGATAAAATGCTTTTGTGCTTGCAATATTTTTGTAAAAAACCAGATAAACAGGAATAAATTGGATAATAAGGCCAAAATCGATATCAAAAATATTGATTTTATACCGATTATACAAAATGACATCAATGGACATAACGAATGGGAATAATAGTAACTAATATGTTTCTGTTATAAAACTGTTTAAAAGACAGAGTTTCGACGTTTTATTGGAGCAAAAAGCTCATTGGTGATACTGTTTTGATACTAAAAGCGAGAAAAAATAGGTTCAAAAGGGAGTTGTTGAATTAAGCGAGTTTCACGAGCGATACTTATTGACCGAAGTGCAATAAGGTAGGTAAAAAATTTTAGAAAGCCTTCCATCGTTTTGGTGAGAGGCTTTTGTGGATTTAGTATAAGTCAATAAAAGCGAAGCTCTGAATTTCTAATGCCGGTGATATCTTACTATTCTTAAAACTATTTATATATTGATAATTACCTAATAACATAAAAAAGGAGGTGTTTTTATGGCGAATACAATTGAACGCATAGGGATTCATCATTGTGCTGAAATTGCTGTACGTAATAAATGGATATTTAGAGAACAACCAGTTGATGATATCGGCATTGATGCTCATATGGAATTTGTTGACGAGTCTGGCAAGAACAGACAACTTTTAGCATTGCAAATTAAATCAGGCTCCAGTTGGTTTAGGGATAAAAAAGATGATTATATAGTTTTTAGAGATATAAATGATAGACAATATAATTATTGGACTACAAATTCCTTACCGTGCATTGTAGTTTTATATAATCCAGATGATGATATGTGCATTTGGCAGAAATTAACTGATAAAACTATTGAAAGAACAAAAGGAGGTAGAGGTAAGGGCTTTTTTGTTAAAGTTCCTACTGCTCAGTCATTTTTAAATCATTCATCAAATGAAAAACTTCTTTCTTTTACCAACCTACCAAAACATGTTTTAAATTATAACTTTTTGTTATCTCAAAAGAAATTCATCCAGATTATTAAAGATGGCGGAACAGTTAAACTTCATTCAACAGAATGGATAAACAAGAGTAGTGGCAAAGGAAAGACAGAATTGATTGTTGATGATGGAGAAAATGAAAAGAGATATTTATATCCATATTATTTTCCTTTTACCCCTTACACTGAAGTTTTTCCTAAGTTGTTCCCTTGGGCAGATTTTGAAGCTGATGAAGATTTTTATATGGAAGAAGACGAATCATTGTGGCGTGAATATCATTGTTATTATGATAAAGAAGATGAAGAATGGCTTATTGTTGGAGATTCATTTGAAGAATTTCGAAAAAAATTAAATCCTATGCGTAGCATTGACTATTCAGGAGAAGTAGCTGAATATATGTTGACTTTAAGTATAAACGAGTTGGGAAGATCATTTTTAACCATAGATGATTATATATCAAAAGAACAACCTTATACAAAGGCAGTACCAGAAGAATAATAATATTACGGAGAGAAATATGAAAAAAATTAATCTTAGTGACAGCATAGAAAACGAAATGTCGGTCGATGGATACAGACTTGATCCTACTGAGA
>NZ_JBKWZF010000053.1:0-9906 GCF_046991905.1 Finegoldia sp.
GTGTAATGCTGATATTTGTCTTGCAGAGAGTTTTGATGGAGTACATTTTAGAATGTATACAAGGCCCCTTATGACGAACAAAACATGTGGTAAAGTTGGTATTTATAAACCTACTTCCGGAATGGTGGGTGGAAATTTCTTCCTCTACTATACTGCGCAAGATGTTGATAATAGAGCTTTAAATAAAATGTATCTTACAACTATCAAAATCATATATATTATATGAATATATTATTCCTTTCCGGTTATAATATAAATCCAGTTGATGGCGGTATTGCAAGGATTACGCACACACTCGCCAAATTATTTATAGCAACTGGACATAGGGTTTGGTACTTAGGATATCGTAAAGTTAGTGATGATGATATACGGAGGCAATTATATTTTCCTACAGGCAAGCCTGTAGCTACAACAGAGAATCTGAATTTTCTCGAAAACGTGATTGTTACAAAATGTATAGATGTAGTGATTGTCCAGAAGAATCCTTGTGAGGCATATTTAAAAATGTTGCATGAATGTAAGAAACGACATGATTTTTTAATTGTTTCGTGTTTTCATAATTTGATTCTTACTCAGTTTTACAACTATGCCTATGGAGTAGAATATAAACTGAAAAAGGGTAAACTTGCTTTTATATTCTCTTTACTTAAAAATAAATGGATTAATCAGTTGTTGGTTCATATCTATATTATTAAGAATAAATCGCTTTACCGATATATTGTGGATAATAGTGATGTGTCTATTGTACTTGGCGAAGGACATAAAAATGAACTTCTAAAGATGATCGGAAGAAAATTTGATGATTCAATACAAATTATTCCAAATTGTGTTAACGAAACTCATATGAGCAGATTGGAGAAGACGAACGAGGTTCTTTGGGTTGGAAATGTAGACTGTTCTGTCAAGCGAATAGATTTTATGATTGATATTTGGGATAAAATACAGATTAAACATCCTGACTGGACATTACGAATATTAGGCGATGGCCCTTCGCTTCAAGAAATGAAGGATAAAATCCGAATCAGCGATATTAAGAATGTTTGTTTTGAAGGAAGGGTTATACCAAATATATATTATGAAAGAGCAAAGATACTATGTGTAACTAGCGTTCATGAATCATTTTCTCTTGTTACAATTGAAGCAAAAATGCATGGAGTCGTCCCTGTTGTGCAAGATAGTTTTCCCATAGCAAGAGAAATTGTAAATAATGGCGTTGATGGTATTATAGTAAGACCGTTCAGCCTTAACGATTTCTGTGAAAAGCTTGATAGTCTCATGGATAATGATGAGTTGATAAAAAGATATTCTGAGAATGCGATTATTAGTTCACAACATTATGCGCCTACTAGGATTTTTGCCTTGTGGGAAAGTTTGTTTATGAGATTTACCAAAACAGGATTTTGTACAACAAGATGAAATTAGTCAATATTTGAATAACAATTTTTTTATGAAATTAAATAAAGTAAAACTATTCTTTCAAGAATTCCGTGATCTTTCATACAAATATAATTTTCAGAAGAATATCTATGTTTATTTTCTT
This sequence comes from Finegoldia sp., assembly GCF_046991905.1. Lineage (NCBI taxonomy): Bacteria > Bacillati > Bacillota > Tissierellia > Tissierellales > Peptoniphilaceae > Finegoldia > Finegoldia sp. The sequence goes on from NZ_JBKWZF010000053.1 coordinate 1,541, forward strand.
CATTGGATGATTCTTCGCAATATGTATTGGATAGATATGGAGGGATACTTTGAAAATGAAGTATGGCGCATTTCAGAAAAACACGATTCCTATTTTGAACATTTTCATAAATATATTCATAGATGGAAATATGTTTATCATCGTTTTAATCCTGGCAAACACTCCCAGATATACTATAGGCTAGATTATATATTAAGCAAAATATTCTGTCCTGGCCTTGATGCAATGGACTATTTCAGATATGAATTCTATAACTATAGTTTGGATAAGAAAAGAACATTCATTACAGAAGGCGGAATAGCTGCGATGGATAAAAAGTTCAATGGAAGTAAAAACCAAAAGAAATATCGAGAAATCCTGTCTAACAAATCGTCTTTCAATCGCTTCTTTTCTGAATATATTAATAGGAGTTGGATTTCCTCTGATAATTTGTTATTTCGGGATTTTTTTGACTTTTTGATGAAAAATAAGCATGTAATTGTCAAACCGATTGATGGCGTTGGCGGTGAAGGCATATTTAAGAAGATTATTCAATCAGAAAAAGAGATTAGGGAGTTGTATGATTATATTAAAGGGAAAAAGGTAATCATTGAAGAAGTTATATCTCAGTGTACGGAATTAAAGGATTTGAATCCGAGTTCAGTTAACACTATTCGTGTATATTCTGTAGAAAAAGAAAATCGAATATTTATCATGGGAGCACTACTCCGTATAGGAAATGGTAAAGGTATTACAGATAATTATTCTTCAGGTGGATTAGCAGCAACTATAGATGTTGAAACAGGAATTATTATAAGCCCGGCTGTTTCTCAGAATAATGATAATGTTTATGTGCACCCTTATACAAATAAGGTCATTATTGGCTTGCAAATTCCAAAGTGGTGCGAAGTGCTTGAGTGTGTTAAACAGGCACATAGTAAAATGCCTCAACTTCGTTACATAGGGTGGGATGTTGTAATTTGCGAGGATGGTACAGTAACTTTTCTTGAAGCAAATACATGTTCTGGTGTGGAACTACAGCAGCATCCGCTTCGTAAAGGGGTTAAACATGTATATGCTCCATATCTTTGAATTTGATAATAGGATTATTTCCCAAAATGTAATTGCAAATATAATGAAAAAAGAAGATAATATCATACGTATTTCATTCCTTGGCGATTTAATGTGTACGATACCAATGACTCAAAAGGCGGAGCGAAAGACAGGGTATGATTTTAAACCTGTATTTGAGAATATCAAGGATTCTTTAATCAACCGATTATGTTGTTGGTAACCTTGAGACACCTTTGGCTGGTGCTGATTGTTTGTATACTTTTCATCCTACTGAATTTAATACTCCAGATGAATTTGCGCTTGCTGCATATGAGGTTGGGATAAAAATGTTTACTACTGCTAACAACCATTCGTTAGATAGAGGTTTGTACGGATTGAAAAGGACCTTAACTGTTTTAGACCAGATTGGTGTTGAACATGTAGGTACCCAACTGAGAGCTGATATGGATCGTACATTTTATAAGACTATAGGCGGTATAAAATGTGCTTTTATTTCATATACATATGATACGAATTCTCCTTGGATGAATAATAAATTGAAGGAAGAAGATCTATATCATATTAATTTATTTAAAGAGCAGGAAAATTTCCCGAAAGGAGGAGAAGGTTATGAGGGACCTGTATTCAGACGCGTTTTGCGCTCTATAGTACCGGATTTGATTAAAGATATTATTCGTGATAAGAGTAAAGTTGATTGTGGAGAACTCAATGATGTAGCTTCTTCAAGGAATAAACGTTATGAGGATTCTTTATTTGCTGATATTAAAAGAGCTAAACATAAGTCTGATTACGTTTTTGTATGTTTGCATATAGGCGGTCAATACAATAATAAAATAGGCGCATATACAGGTAAAATAGTAAATAAGTGTAAAGAAGCTGGCGCACATTATGTGATATGCAATCACCCTCATTGTGTTCTGCCAATCTCTCTTGATGGAAATAGTAATCTTGTTGCTTATGCATTGGGGAATTTTTGCTATACTCCTAACTGGGGTTATTACGTTGATGGTAAGTATTCTGAATATTCAATAGTTTTGCATTTGCTCTTTTCAACTGAAACTAAAAAAATATGTGATATTCGCTTTTCTATATTAAAATCAGTTGATAACAAAATAAATACTCAGGTGTACAATATCTATGATTTATATCGTTCAGAAACAAATAATCGAACCTTGAAAAAAAAATGAAAAAGAATTTTCGAGTGTATTGTACAGATTCTTGAAGTCGCATGTTGGAAAAATAGAGATTAAAGAAGAATATAGTATTTACGAATTTATGAACAAATTTTCTTGTGATTAGACTCATAACTTTTAATTAGGAAGAAATTTTTTGTTCATGCAGAATCCAAATAAAATTATATCTTTTGTTGTCGCCTTTCAGGTGATAGCTCAAGGATGTAAGAATATCCTGGTGCAAGGATTTCCATTCTTTTATGAGATAAATGATATGTTGAATGTCGTAATTATGGGTGGTTCTTTGCTGATGTATGTATATGCCTTGTTAACAACGGGGAGATTGCGAATACCTGTTCAAACTATAGCTGTTCTATTCTTTGTGGGGATAACCTATTTATTTACTTATGTGTTTTGCTCTCAAAACGCAAAATACATTCAGCCTACTATTCTTAGAACACTCGTAGCTTGCTTCTTTACCTTTCTGCTTGTAAGCAAACTGTCGACTTTTGAATATCTTTGTAATTATTTCACCAAAGGTTCTTTCCTGATAACTTTGAGTGGCGTATTATATGCTGGGATTATCAGCGTTATAGGTCATAGTACCACTTCTGATTGGAGTACGTATTCTATGACTATGTCAAATGTGTTACTCTTGTCTGTACTTTGGCAGTTAAATGCATATTTCGGTTCAAAAGACAAGCTGGCACTTATTGCTGCCATTATTGGTTCTGTGATAATATTTATATATGGATCAAGAAATCCGTTCTTAGCTATTGGTTTCTTTGTTTCGATGAAAATATTATTCAATTCGAAAAGGAAGAGTTCATCTGGAGTCGCCATCAAACTGTTCTTTGTTTCTTTTGTTTTGATTGTATTATTTTTCTTTAAAGAAATACTAGCTTTTGTTGGAGGAATGTTTGATTCCTTTGGGCTGAGCAGTCGCACCCTATATTATCTGATAAATGCAGATACTGAAGATATTACTACAGGCAGAGCTGAGATTCATGACAAGTTGTGGGATATAGTCCTAAATGATCCTTTTTTAGGTTTTGGTGTTGCTGGTGATGAAGTGGTAATACAAGAACTCGCTCATAGTATGTACCTAAGCATTTTCGTTACATATGGAGTGATATTGGGTAGCCTTGTTATTCTTTATCTATTCTCGCAAACTATAAAAGGTATTTGTAGAACATCCGGCCTAAATCATAATATAATTATTATGTACGTCTGCCTCGTCTTTCCAAGAAGTTTTACGGGAGGCGATATTTGGGCAAATGATTCTTTATGGTTTTTAATGGCGTTAATCATATCATCTCTTCGACAAAGAAAAAGAGTAATGGTTTGATACAAATAGTTTATAACCATGAATGTTAAATTTTTTTTAAATTGTGTAAATCCAAGACTCCTTACTAGTCTTCAGTTTCTCTATCATTTCCATAGGCCATTGAACTGGTTCAGTCCAAAAGATTTGAACGAGAAAATCAACTGGCTGAAGTTTAATTCTGACATGAGTTTGTGGACATTGTGTGCTGACAAATATCGTGTGCGTGAATATATTCACGAGAAAGGGCTTGATGATACTCTTGTGAAACTATATGGTGTTTGGGAAAAAGCAGAGGATGTGGATTGGGATTCTCTTCCGGATTCTTTTGTTCTGAAGACAAATAACGGAAGTGGTGATATCCTTGTCTGTAAAGACAAAAGCAAACTGGATATAGAAAATACAGTTAGGTTGTATTCTGCATTGCTCTCAAAATCGTTTAGTGAGACAAATGGCGAGCCTCACTATGCTGCCATGAAACCTTGTATGATAGCCGAAGAAGTGCTTGACTGCAAGAAACAGCCGATAGAAACAGACACGCTGATAGACTACAAAATTTGGTGTTTTAATGGAAAGCCTCATCATATATGGGCATGTTTCAACAGACATCAAGGATCTGTAGAGGTGGCTACCTATGACTTAGATTGGAAACGACACGATGAGTGTAGCGTTTTTACTTCACATTATAAGCAAGCCCAATCAGATTTGCCAAAACCTGTGTCATTAGATAAAATGCTTGAGATTGTCTCAAAACTTTCATGTGGAATACCTCAGGTTAGAGTGGATTTGTATGAAGTTGATGGCAAACCATATTTCGGCGAGATGACTTTCTCGTCAGCTGGTGGATTTATGAATTTCTATACATCCAAATTTCTGCGAGAGATGGGTGATTTGGTGGATCTGTCATTGGCAAAAAGAAAATAAAGAAGAGATGTACGACAAAATAGTTTTTTTAGTTAGTTCACTCTCTCAACCTCGTGCTATACGCAGAGTGGAATCTATAGCAGCCCTCGGATATGAGGTAGAGGTGTACGGATATGATAGAGTGCAGTATAACTGCAATAAGTTTTCTGTGAAAATACCAGTGACCATTTTAGGTCAGATGTCAAAAGGTAATGGGTATTTTGAAAAGATTAGAACCGTAAAGCGAGATATTGCTCGTGTCGTAAAGGAACACAAGGGGCAGAGTTGCCTTTATTATTCCTTTGGTTACTTCGAGAGCATCTTCCTTCGTCTGAAAGGCGTTCCATACGCATACGAGATTTCGGATATAGCATACGGATTTCCTTCTTTTGGTAAAGCCCGTCCTTTGCTTCGGGCAATTGACCGTAATCTTGTGAAGAATGCTCAATTTACTTTGCTGACATCTGAAGGTTTCAAGGGTTTCCTTAACCAGCCAAAGGCAAGATTTATTGTTCAGCCAAACAAGGTGAACCGTAAGATTATTGGTGTGGAGCGCAAGCCGCTCAACCTGAAGGATGACCACTTTATATTTTCATTTGTGGGTTCGATACGCTACGCCTCAATGATGCGTTTTGCCCGAACCATAGGAAAGTATTTCCCTCAGCATGAGTTTCACTTCCATGGAGTGGCAAATGTGGAATCGACCCAGAAAGCTATTGATGATATGATGGAATTGTACCCGAATATCAAATTGTTTGGTGCTTTCAAAAATCCTGATGATTTCGAACATATTTATAATTCTGTAGATGTTGTGGTGGTGACATATGGAGTAGAATCGCTTAACGAAACTATCTTGGATCCAAACAAATTGTATGAGGGCATTTTTTTCTGTCGTCCGCTGATTGCTACTAAGGGGACTTTTCTTGCTGAACAGATAGAAAGTTATGGTTGTGGCATCAGCATAGACTCTTCGACAGAAGAGGCAATACGCGATTCGCTCAGCCAGCTGACAATAGAGCAACTTAACAATATTTCTAGAAAGGAATATGAAATAGAACGCGAAGAGGTTTTTGACAGTATGGATAATCTTTCAACATTACTTGAGGAGATATGCAAGAAAAGAAAGAATTGAATTGGGTAAATGTGGCAAAAGCAATAAGTATTATCACTGTGTTGTTTGTGCATACGGAAAACTATTACGGTCTGAAACTCGGCGAAATCAATCAATTCTTGTGCGGATTCTATGTAAATGCTTTCTTCTTGATAGCGGGTATTTACTTTTCCGTAAGCAACTTAATAAACCTGCCATTGAAGCAGGTTCGGCTCAATATATAATAGGGAATGGTAAAATGTTGATATTTAATATTTTATATAGGCTGTATATTCCCATGATAATATTCTCAGCAATTGAGTTTTTACCGAAGATTATGATAACTCACAGAGCGTTTGAATTTAATGCACTCTTAATTGAGACAGTAGGAGCAGGTACCTATTGGTTTACATCTGCTCTTTTGATTGCTGAGGTGATTATTGCCTTGCTTTTGGTAACTAGAAGGCAAAATATTGGGTTTTACGTCGTAGTTCTAGGAATAATATCTTCTATAGGCATGTATCTTTATAACATAGAAATTTTCCACCTACATCGCGAACCATTTTTTGTTAGCAGGGGAATACTGGCCTGCTTCTTCTTGGGATTAGGAGCCTTATACTGGAAATATGAGACATGGTTTGATAGAGTCATCAACAAATACACCATCCTGCTTCTTATAGCACTCTATTTGTATATAGCTTATTTCTGTCCAGTTGCTCCAAGATTTATGGTCTCAATGGGTGATATGGATGTATTAGGCTACTTTTTCGGATTCCTTGGATCTGTTATATTAATCTGGTTTTGTAAACAGTTGCCACAGATAAAAATTCTCACATTCGTTGGTCGAAATAGCATCTGTTTCTATTTCATGAGTGGTGCGTTGCCAATCACATTATCTGCTATTATAAAAATATTTTATTCTCAGGCGTCCCTTTGGGGGTTATTTTTAATATTTGGCCTTACATTAATTGGGGCGTATATAGCAAGCTTGGTTATTGTGAAATATCTGCCATGGATGCTTGATATTAGGAAATTAAGAAAATGATGAAAAAAATTGTTCTTGTGAATCAAACATCTGGTTTCCTTGTGGTGGATGACTTGAATGCATATTGCGCGAAATATGACAGTATAAGTGTGTTGTGTAGTAGTCTTCGCCCGGGGATGAGACCTGTCAATCCGAAGATCAATATTGACAAAATCTGTAACTACGATAGGTCAAGTAGCACAAAGAGAATGGCGACTTGGCTGTTGGCATCCATGCAGGTATTCTTCAAGTTACTCTTCAAGTATAAAGATTGTGAAGTAGTCTATTATACCAATCCGCCAATGGCTTGCTTCTCAGCCTTACTCTTGAATAACAAGTTTCGTATTGTGGAGTATGACATTTATCCTGATGCTCTCAAGACAATTGGTATAAGTGAAAAAAACTTTATTTATAAAATATGGGTAATACTGAAAAAACGCCTCTATAAAAAGGCAGAGAAGATATATACTTTGAGCGAAGGGATGAAGGAGGTTCTGACAGCCTATGGGTCAACTGAAAAAATAAAAATTGTGCCGCTATGGTCGGTTTCTGATGATTTCAAACCTGTGGCTAAGGAGGCTAATGTCTTCATCAAGCAGAACAATCTTGATGGGAAGTTCATCGTTATGTACTCTGGAAACATCGGTTATACCCATAGTGTAGAGTGTGTCGTGGATGTAGCCAAGGAGATGATAGATGATCTAGATGTGCAGTTCCTGATTATTGGAGACGGGAAGAAGAAAGCCGAACTGATGGAGAATGTGGATCATTCGAATCTGCAGAATGTACGCTTTATGCCGTTTCAAGACTTTAGTATGTTACCATACTCATTGGCCTCGGCTGATCTAGGGGTGGTCACTTTGGATGAGAACGTTTCTAAAGTGAGTGTGCCAAGCAAGACTTTCAACCTCTTGGCTGTGGGTGCTCCTCTTTTGGCAATCTCGAATGACGACACTGAAATGTACAGGTTAATTAACAAATATGACTGTGGCCGTTGTATTCCAAAGAAAGATATTGAAAAAATGGTGCTCTATATTAGGAAGTTGCGTGATGACAAGGAATACAAAACTCAACTCTGTAACAATTCTGTAAAAGCAAGTAAAGATTTCACATATAAGAATACAGAAATGTATTTTGAGGATTAATCTTTTAAAATAGTAGTTATTGTCCAAAAATGACATATTGCTTATCCATTGCAAACATGCGAATTTTACTTTCGTTAAATCAAGAAGCGAAGTTTATGTATAGTTGTAATGACTTTGAGCGTCTTTTTTGCGCTACAAATTAGAAGGTACTCTCTCGGGAATCTCCATAGAGCAATTCTGTTTGTCCAACAAAGTATCTTATAGCCTGTTTGAAAAATGGTACAAGGATACCCGAAAAAAGATAGTATCAGTCCAAGTCTTGGGTACTCTTCCAACAAAGTTGGATTCAGTGGAAACCTCTACATCGGCTTTGAATCAATCTCCGAAAGATGATTCCTCGGTTCTTCCGCATGCCGGACTTCGTATCTTGGTAAATATCCGCATGAATAACGGTGTTAATGTCAAAGAATGTATACGCTGTGGATGTTTGTTACCCTTGGCTATCGGAGTGGATTAATAACAAGTATTAAAAATCAGTATGTTTTTTGATGTTATTTATTGGGGAGTCACCTTGTGTGGCTTTCCTTAGGCTATACGTCGAAATTGGATGCTAACTAAATTCTGGCTATATGTATTGTTTTTTTTTGAAACGTGTAATTGATTTTTGTCTTGTTTTTTGCGCTTTGGTGATTTGTTGTCCTGTACTTTTCATTAT
>NZ_JBKWZF010000054.1:0-9727 GCF_046991905.1 Finegoldia sp.
TATAATAATAATTCAAAGATACATTTTTCTGTTTTATTTCCCGTAGGAACGATATATAACAGAATACAAATATAAAAAAATCATCATTTATTCAAAAAAGTGGGAGTTTCCCACTTTTGCATTTCCTGAGTATTTAAAATAATCTGATATTTTAGTTTTAAACAAAAATAGTATTGGTAGTAACATTACCCATATATAAAATCCATGTGGTTTATGTGTTTAAAATAAATTTCATTATTTTCATCATTTTTTGATGTCATTAATGAATTTTTTTATTATGATTTACTTATAATCCTATAGAAAGAAAAAGGATAATAAACCATCCCGACCAAAGTTTGATTCATTATCCTGTCCATAAGAACACTATGATAATAATAGAATTTCACAAAAAAATCAATACAATTAATCAGAATATTTATTCTTCTGTCATTAGTTCCCTGGATTTTTCTTCTGTTCATTGTCCAAAGTGCAATGAATCCGGTCTAAAGGTTCATGCTTATTATTATAGAGCTTTTAAAAATAGTTCAATTAGAATCACCAGATTAATATGTCCTCACTGCGGTTCAACTCATGCAGTTCTTCTTTCTCCTATGATTCCTTTTATATCTTCTGTTTCATATGATGATATGATTAGTATTATTGTGCACAAAAATACCGATGCTGAAATTGATAATTCTCTCATTTCCTATTTCCACACCAGATTTGTAAACTGCTTTGGAGATTACTATCATATCTGTCTGTTCAATTCCAGAAATCTCTTTTTATCTTTCGTTACCACACATGATTTGTTTATTATTCCTCCCTTTTCATCTATTCTTGAATCATAAGGAGGACTTTCACTATGGAAAGCATTAATAACGACTATATTCTTAAACTATTTAACCTGGACAATAGAAAAATCAGCTCTATTGAAGTCCATCATCAGTTTGATGGCGTACATGTTCATGTGCTTTTGGCTGTCGAACCCTACAGGTGCCCTGTGTGTGGTACTGAAACATCAAAAACTCATTCATATACACACAAGAAGATTACGCATTCAATTCTTAGCGGGATACCTTGCTTCATCAATTATAAGGCCAGACGATATATCTGCCCCGAATGCTCAAAGACATTCTATGAGCACAATCCATTTACCACTGAAGGCATGAAGATTTCACTAACGACCGTATATAATGTCCTTAATGATCTAAAAAAGCCTAATGAAACATTTACTGCAGTCGCTCATAGATATCATATATCTCCAACTGCAGCCGCCTATATATTTGACAGACACGTCAATATATCAAGAAGAAAACTTCCTGAATGTATATGTATAGATGAAGTCTATGCATTTTCATCATCAAAAGGTGATTACGTATGCGTTCTTCTTGATTTTAATTCTCAGAATGTCATCGACCTGCTTCCTTCAAGAAGAAAGTATGATCTAATGAATTATCTTTCTCTTATTCCTCGTGAAGAAAGACTTAATGTTAAAGTCGTCTCTACTGACATGTGGGAAACATATAGAATAGTAACGAAACTCATGTTTCCTAATGCAGTCAATTCATTAGATAAATTCCACCTTGTCCAGGAATTCAACAGAAGACTTGAAAGAATCAGAATCGATGCAATGAACAGAGTCAAGCCTAATCCGAATTTCAAAGAAATAAACCACTCCTCCTGTGAAGTTACGAAGCACAGAGAAATGCAGAAGCAGTACTATGTATTGAAGAAATTCAACTGGCTTCTTCTCAAGAATGACGATAAGATATCTGATCCAGACATGGAGAAGAAATACAATCGTGTTCTTGAAGGATATTACAATTACTATGACCTTGTCGAGTATATGATCAAAACAGACAGTCAGCTCGAGGAGGCCCTATATCTTAAGGATGAACTTAAAAGATTCTTTGATAAATCCGATACAGATACCGCAAAGGACAATCTTAATGAACTTATTAGAGAATTCAAATCGAGCAGTATTCCAATCATGAATGAATTTGGGAATACAATGGTGAGATGGAAAAATGAGATTATAAACTCATTTATAAAAGTCAATCCTGAGAAGACAAAACGAGTTAATAATGGAATCATTGAAAACAGAAATAAAACCATCAAGAATATAAAGCATAATTCTAATGGCTATAGAAACTGGGAACGATTTAGAAATAGGGTTATGTATGTGTTAAATGATGACGCAACATATTATATGTATCCAAAAAAGAAGGACTAGATTTGCATCTAGTCCCTAATTGGTATTATAAACACCTTGTGATTAAGTTTTAAATTGTATGTGGTCATCTGAACCACAAATTGTCTTATTGGCCGAAACAATCTCAACCACAAGTTATTTTAAATTACCTTTACTACTTGTGTAAATATAGTATAAAATCTCTTGTAACTCATTATTATTGATAAAAAATCAAATAACTTAACACAATTTTAATTATTTTCTTTCATTTCTTGCATCACTGTATTTATAGACTTTAAAATTAGCCCCTTGTCTCTTATAGCAACAATATAATGAATTTGATATAATTTTTCATATTTTCTTATTAATGGTTCTATTTCTGGAGTCATTTGGATCATTAATGTAGGAATAATAGCTATATGTGTCATATCTTTGTTAAAAGTAATATAAACATCTCCTGGTAAACAATTGATATGACTATCTTTTACTTTTTCATAAATATCTGTTTCTATAACTTTTGATTCTAATGTTTTAATTTGAATATGTAATTTATATATATACTGTTTAGTAAATGTACTATCTCTTAATTCTTTATAAAATTCCATATTTTGTATAGTTGCTAAAGCAATTTGTTTCTTTTTTAACATTTTATATATTGTATAATGTTCTAGATTTTGTTCCATAAATCTAATTATATAATTGAACATAAATATAATGAATGCAAATAAGAGGACAAAAATACTATATTAATAATATCTTTTATAAATAATAAGTAAGCTCCTATTAAAAAAACAATGGCAAAAAGAAGAAGACATATCATTATTTTATTTATTTTTTGTTGAATATAAATATACATATATGATAAAAGCAAGCATATGCTTGCTTATAAACCTGCTTTCTCTAATAATTCTAAGAAATCCTCTACAGGTCTTGTTGGTACAACTTGACATGGAAGTTTCCCATTTCTATATTTTGCTATTTTTCTATATGTAACAGCATCCTCCTTTGTTGCAGCAACAAAACCATTAACCATTACATAATCTGTATTTAATACAGGAGCTTGATTTCCAATATTCACTTCTTCTACTTCTATACCTTTTTCTAAGAGTTGTAAACAATCACTAGCAAATTTACAAATCACAAACTTTGTTTCATTTGGATTTTTTTTATCATATTCAATTAATTCATTTATGCTGAAAACTAAAACTTTTGATCCTTGTGCGGCCATAGGTAATACCATTTTTTGAATAGGATCTTTTGCTACATCATCATTGCATACAATAATTGCATCGGCTCCTATATTATTTTTCCATGCAGCTGCTACTTGACCATGAATTAATCTATTATCAATTCTAATATGTTTTATCATTATTTTTTCACCCCTAATAAATCATTTAAACAATTTATACCCATTTTTCCATCATTCAAAACCATTTCTATATCAATTGTTTGTCCTTGTCTTGCAGACATAATAGAAATAAGCATTCCCAAATTCATACCTGTTAAAACAACTACATTGTCACTAATAACATAAGCTGATTGATTACACGGAGTTCCTCCTAATATATCTGCTAAAATAATAACGCCTTCACCAGAGTCTAAAGCTTTTATTTTTTCTATCATTAATTGCCTAAATTGTTCTGGATTATCCTCTTTTTTTAAACACAAATAATCTAGTTGTTTTAAATTTCCAAAGAAAAGAGAAATAGAATCAACCATACCCTTTGCCATTTCTCCATGGCTAATTAATAAAATACCTTTCATAAATCTTTATACCATAATACCTGTTGCCCCTAAAATAAATGTTATAACTGCAATAATAAGAATAACTTTTACAGGAGTCATTTTTTTCTTCTTTAATAGATAAAAACATAATCCAACAAATAAAATAGGTAAAATATAAGGTAATAGAGATCTAAAGATTCTGCAATTTGAACGCTTGTTCTACTTCACCTGTATTAGGATCGGTAATCGCTTTTGTCATTTCAAACCTAATTGTAGTCTTGATCCCAAGATACTAGGTATAAATCCACCAATAACCGTTAAACCTAAGACACTAGCTAATTCTTGTAATTTATCAAACGAAAATGCACTTTTCATATTATTTAATACTTTTAAAGATTGCTTATATCAATATTAAATGCAGGCCATCTTGCTAAAAGCACTACCATAGGTAATGTCACCATTAAAATAGATAACCAATTTCCTTCAGCAGCCATTCCAGCACCTATCAAACTTACTAAAGGTTTTACAAGGACTCCTTGAATTGTGTCTCCAACACTTGCCATTGGACCCATCAAAGCAACTTTAATGCTATCTGCTGTATCACTTTGTCCATTTTCTTCTAATGCACAAGCAATTCCACATATTGCTGCTGATCCAGCAGGATGACAATTATAAAATTGTGCATGTCTCAATAAATGTTGACATTGTTCTTCTTCAGTCTCATACAATTCCTTAATAACTGGAACCATACCAAAAGCAAATCCACTACCTTGCATTTTTTCATAATTCATACACCATTGTAGTGCCCAATTATGTCTTCTTCTTGTTCTATGTAATGCTTCCTTTGAAATCGTCCTAGTCTCCATTAGTTATACCTTCTTTCCCATATTAATATACATATAACCAAATGCTGCTCCTAAAATAGCTAATCCTAATACTGGCACATTAGCAAATGAGAACAATGCATATCCAATAACCATAAATGGCCAATACTTCTTTAAATCCATGTAAGATAACAATAAAGCAAACCCAATAGCTGGTAATGCACCTCCAACAACTTGCAAACCATTAGAGAACCATTGAGCAGAAGCTGCAAAATCAGAAATAATAGTTAAATAATCACTTAACATAACACCAATAAAAATTGGTAAAGCATTAGCAATCATCCATGGAATAATTCCCTTAACATGAAAACGTTCAAAAGCTTTAATATTATTAACTTTTAAAGCATTTTCTGCTTTATGTAAGAAGAATGTATTTAAAGTTCTTCCTAAAATATTTAGTTGCATAACAAATAAACTTAAAGATGTAGCAACTACAACCCAACATTATAATCTCCTGTCTTACTAGCAGATACAACACCTAAAACAGCTCCAATCTGATAATCTGGTGTTGTTGCTCCTCCGAAATTATAAAAACCTAAATTCATTAATGTACATACTGAACCAACCTGGGATCTAATTCAACATCTCCAACAACTAGTCCAGTAAATACACCACAGACCAATGGACAGTAAATACCGAATTCTGACCAATAATCAAATGTCATTATCATGGCAAATAATGTCAAGATAATAGCGAGTGTCACGTACTCATATGTTTTTCCTCCTCTATGTTTTATATACATTATTATATTATTATATATACATATATGTCAATAATTCTATTATAAATTATTTTATTAAAACAAAAGGCATCATTATGATGCCTTCTATAAGTTATTTAATTCTGGTTTCTTCTATTTCGTATGCGTATTTATTACCTATATATGGCAATACAATATTCTAAAGGTATATTATTCTTTGTATATGTAACATGATCATGTTTCAATAATGCTGTATTTTCTTCAATTTCTAAATTGCTTGACAAGTAATCATCAGATAATATTGCAGTAATTTTTGATTTTTTTTTAATTCTAGGAAGATCTAATGTATCAAAGTAATCATAAAGTGATCCAAATAAGACGACATCAAAAGATGGTACTAATTTTGCTGGAATATATGATGTCATAATTGCTATAGGTTCATTATCTGCAGACCTTACTTTCACAAAATACTGTATTTTTTCATTTTTATCCAGTTCTAAATAACTTGCGATAATAGGAACATCTTTAGAATTAAGTATTTTATATTCTATTAACTTAGATCCGGGTACTCTATGTTGAGACTCCATGTATTTACTAAAACTTCCTACAGTTTTATAATCAGCAAAAAGCATAGCCTGTTTAACAAATGAACCTTTTCCTGGTATCTTATCTATAATACCTTCAGCAGCTAATCTTGAAATTGCTTTATTAACAGTTAAACGGCTAACATTAAATTTTTCTGCCAATTGAAATTCAGTTTCTAATTGATCTCCATTCTTTAACTTTCCATCACTAATTAAATCTTTTATATATTCTTCTACAAGAATATATTTTGCCTTTTTCTTCATTCTATCACCAAGTAATATTTTACATACAATGTCAAATATTGTAAAGTTTTTTTCTTATGTTATTAACAAATATCTTATTTTTTTATTGACATTTGTATATACAATTAATTATAATGTATTTATAAAGGAAAGGAGAAAAATTATGAAAGAAAAAAAATGGGATATGTATACTTATATTCTAGAATCAAAACAAGCTGTTAGAGATATCGTTAATCAACAGGAAGATATTTTTAATACAACTGTTGATTATATTCTCAATAAAAAAATTGATCAAATATATATTATTGGATCAGGAACATCTTATCATGCTGCTGTTGCAGCAAAACCTATTATTGAAAAAGTGTTAGGAATAAAAGTTTTTCAATCTTATCCAATTGATTTTAAAGATGAATTAATTTTTAATAAAAATACTTTGGTCATTGGTATTTCTCATGCTGGAATGTCTGCTTCTACTATTGCTGGATTAGATAAAGCTAGAAATGAAGGATTTGCTACTATTGCTGTAACTGCAGAAAAAGATACACCAATTTTAAAACATGCTGATCAACAGTTATTTATTGAAATGCCAATTGAGTATGCAGGTCCAAAAACAAAAGGATACATTTGTTCAATTGTTACTTTGGTCATTTTAGGATTAAAAGTTGCTTTAAAGCAAAATCGAATATCTCAAGATATTTATGATGATTATATTAAACGCATGCTAAAGAGTTCTGACAATATACCTCTTATTGCTGAGAAAGCACAAGAGTGGTATCAAAATAATAAACAAGACTTTTTAAAATGTAGACGTTTATATATTATTGGATATGAGAACTGTATATCTGCAATGTTAGAAGGAACATTAAAAATATCTGAATCTGTTAGATATAGTACACAATGTTATGAATTAGAAGAATTTATGCATGGTATTTATCATTGTATTGATCAAGATACTTATATGTTTTATTTAGGATCTGGTGGACAATATTTTAATAGAGCAATTCAACTAAAAAGATACTTTGAAGAAGAACGAAATGCACATTGTTTTTTAATTTCTAATGAAAATAATAATAAAAAAGATTTTTATTTTCCATTTACAAATGACAAAGATTTTACGGTTATGGAATATGTTGTTCCTCTTCAGGTTTTTGCTAGAAGTTGTTCTGCTGATCTAGGAATTGATGCTAATATACCTAGTGATCCTGATTTCCATAAAAAAATGCAAAGTTATATTTACGATAAATAATCTCCCTTAGATGTTGTTGAAAAAGTACTTTGATAGGTGCTTTTTCTTTTATGTGAAAAGGAGGTGATTGTATTGATTTTAAAAAAATACTTTGGTCATAAGACATTTTATAAACATACTGGAATGGTTATGCTCCCTATCGCTATTCAATCTGTTTTAACAAGTGTTAGTGGTTTTATTGATACAATCATGGCTTCCCAAATTGATTGTGTTTCTGCGATAGGCACAGCCTTACAAATTGATGCCTTAATGCAAGGTATTGCTTTTGGTATTGCCGCAGGAATTAACATTTTTATCATTCAATACTATGGTGCTAATGATATAAAAAAGATGAGAAAAAAGTTTTGGATTAAGTTTAATAAGCGTTTTTCTCAATGCTTTATTTTGGATATTGCTTGTTTTCATTTTTAATAGATATTTATTAGCAATTTTCATTCAAGATCAAAAAGTTATTAGTGATGCTTTTGAATATATACAAGTCGCTTGTTTTTCTTAGATATTAACTTCACTTATACTTAGTTTTACTTTTGCCTATCATAGTGTCCAAAAAACTTATATTCCTTTAGTTATTAGTGCTATAACAATGATTTTACATATTTTATTTAATATCTTATTTATGTTTATATTTCATTTTGGAATTAAGGGTGCAGCAATAAGTTTACTATTAAGTCAAATTATTAGTTTTATACTTTACTTTTTTTATTCAGTTATTTCTCATCAACCTTTTATTGGTACTTTTTTTGAGACTTTTAATATTCCTTTTTCTTTTATTAAAAAAGTTTATATAAAAGTCTTCCCTTTAATTATTAATGAAACATTATTTAGTATAGGAAATAGTTTATTTATTGTTGCGTATAGTTTATTGGGTAAAAATGTTATGGATTGTTATTATATAGGTAACCAAATTGTTAATATGTTTTATACGGTTGTTAATGCAATGAGCGACGCCTCTACTTCTATGATAGGACTTGAATGGAAAAGAAAATTTTGACTATGCTGAAAAAGTTCATTATTTTTTGGAATAGCAAGTATATTATCTTTTTGCTATTATTATTGCTCTATTAATATTTGCACCACAAATTACAAACTTATTTGAATTAAAGCCTTCACAACAAATTTATCTTGCTACATCAATTGTAAGAGTTCTTTCTATCAGAATTGCTTTTAGATTATTTAATGTCATTATATTTTCAGCATTAAGAGCTGGTGGTGATTCCAAATATTTAACTTTTTTAGATTCTTTTATTTTATGGGGAGTTGGTTTAACGTCTACCTTCATTATGATTTGTTTGTTAAATATATCTGATATAGTTGTTGTTATATTGATTAGTCAAATTGAACAATTATTAAGATTAATACTTGGAATGAAAAGATTAAAAACAAAAAAATGGTTACATGCTCTTGTTTAAATAAAAAAGGAAAGGATGATTTTATTATGAAAAAATTACTATGTGCTTCTATGATGTGCTCATTTTGGTAACCTTGAAGAAGAAATAAAATTATTAGAAAAAAGTGGTATAGATATTTTCCATTTAGATATTATGGATGGAATATTTGTTCCTAATTTTGGAATGGGGCTTCAAGATGTAGAATATATTTGCCAGCATGCAAACATACCTTGTGATGTTCATCTTATGATTAGTCACCCTTACAATTATGTAGAAAAATTTATTGAACTAGGTGCAGATATCATATATATTCATCCAGAATCTGATAAACATGCTTGCCGAACACTTCAAAAAATCAAAGATCTTGGGGCTTTAGCAGGAATTGCTATTAATCCTGAAACTTCTTTTGAAACTGTTAAAAATATTCTTTATCTGTGTGATTATGTTTTAATTATGAATGTAAGTCCCGGTTTTGCAGGTCAAAAATATTTAGAATTTATAACATCTAAATCTCAAAAATTTATTCAAGAAGCAAAAAATTATCAAGGATACAAAGTTATAGTCGATGGTGCTTGTTCTATTGATAAAATAAAAATGTTATCTCATTTAGGAATTGATGGTTTTGTTTTAGGAACAGGTGCATTGTTTAATAAAAAAGAATCGTACAAAACTATTTGTGAGAATATTCGAAACTTATGATAAGTATAAATTTTAAAGAGTGCTTTTATTCGTTTTTTGTTACTTTTTTATGAAACTCAGTTTTTAGCTGAAATAATCTATTTGATAT
>NZ_JBKWZF010000055.1:0-9483 GCF_046991905.1 Finegoldia sp.
TAGTGAAAACATTCTTTTATCTGCCATGCTCTCCTACCTTTCTTCAAATAAAAAAGACGATAGTTTTTACTTCTACCGTCTTGCGTACATTTATTATGTTTTTAAAATTTATTTTAGTTCGTTTTCAATTTCTTCTATGGTTGGTAATGCTCCCTTTAAACTTTCAGGAATTAAGTTTTGTAGATGATATTCTGAAATTCCAATAGGCTCTCTTGAGCTTTCAGAAGCATATTTTGCCAATACATTATCCTTTGTCTTACAGATTAAAAGACCTATTGTTTGATTATCCCCATCTCCCTTTAATATATGATTTACAGATGTTACATAGGTTCCAAGTTGTCCTATATCCGCAGGTTTAAATGCGGAAATTTTAACCTCCACAACTACATAGCAATGAAGCTTAATGTTGTAGAATAACATATCAATAAATTCTTCTGAATTTCCAACTACAAGTCTATATTCTCTGCCAACGAACGAAAAACCTGTACCTAGCTCCAATAAGAATTTTTGAATATTATCCATCAAAGCGTCTTTCAATTCTTTTTCATCATAATTTTGCCTTATAGCTATAAAGTCAAAATTATACGGATCTCTTGTCATTTCATTAGCTAAATCACTTTGGGTTGCAGGCAAATTATTTGTGAAATTTGTTATTGCTTTTCCTTGTCTCTCAAACAGATCTGTATCCAAGAAATTTAAAAGCACAGCTCTACTCCAGCTATTTTCTAATGTTTTAGATATAAAGAAAAATGCTTTATTCAAATTTCCCTCACATCTATCCATAATATATCTTTGATGTCCCCATGGGATACTAAAAATCATATTAAAATCTCCACCGACTTTAGATATTTGTAAATCGTCCACAAGCTGTGGACGATTTAATGGCGAATACATTTCATAAAATTTCTTCATATATTTTAAATTAGTAACAGAAAATCCTTTAACATTGGGAATTTCATTTTTTAAATCCGAACTTAATTTTTTATAGAAACCGCTTCCCCATCTGCTTTCTGCCTTTAAGCTGATAATTTCTTCTCCTAAACTATAGTAAAACTTTAGCATTTCAGAATTAACCGAAACTGCTGCTTTAAGTTGCCTGCTTGTATATGATTTTTTTATTTTCTCAAGCATTTTTATATATTCACTATCTCCTACAATAGCTAAATCTTTTTTATCCATTCTCATCACTCCAATCTGATTTTCTTTATTTTATTCTATTTCTTGCACCAATGGTGGGAGTTTTAATCTTTTTATCACAATCAGCTTACGGTAAACAAGCTCATTTTATCATTACACATTTAGTTTAATTAATGTGATTATACCAAAAATGTTAAATCTTTTCTATCTCTCCCTCTCTCTCTTTATCTATCTCTATATCTTTCTCTATCTCTATCTCTTGTCGGACATGGGTTGGACTCATTAAGGACAATGTCCTCTGTTTATTTTGTCTGTGAAAAATTCTTCTTTTAATTTTATCCAATAATATCTTTTGTTTGTTGCCATATCTGCTCCTTTCTTGATTTCCGATAATCGAAATTCTTGATTTCCGATTTTCGGAAGTCTTGTTATTGTGGTTATTTAAGGGTGTAATTTTTCGTTACTCCCTTAGATTTCTCTAGTCATATCTTTTTTACTTGGTTTTACTTTTTCTTTTACTTTTCTTTTGACTTTCTCTTTTGTATTGTCCTTGTTATTGGATAGGTCTTTGTATTTCTTTATTTGTTTTAGGATACTTTCTTTTTCTTTCTTATTTTCCTTGGCTATGACTTGCTTAAAGGCATATTCCATTACTTTTATGTCTTTGGCTTGGAAGAATATTTCATAGTTTTGGCTTTCTTTGTTTTTCATTACTGAGAAACTTACTCCAAGTTTATTTAGTTCTTTTTTTAAGTCTTTGAGGTCGATTTGATCTATGCTTATATTTTCTAGTTGTCCTTTTTTGTAGAGGTCTTTTATTTTCATTTCATCGCCCATAAGACTTTTTAGGTTTCCGTTTGCTTTTTCTAAAGTTTCATTCATCTTTTTTCTTATTTCTTTTTCTAAGTTGATTGATTCTTTTGCTGCCTTTATTGTGTATGTTATTATGGTTTGTGCTGCTTGACCTGCTTCTTTACTTATTTCTTCGTTTATCATGCTTTTATCTCCTTTGTTTGAATTAAAAAAAGGGAAGTATAGGCTTTAATTTTTCTATACTTCCCTTTGATTGTTTTTATTTTATTGTTCTTGGTGGTGGAATGCTTTATTTTGATGTTTTTATAACTTTCTTAGGTCTTTGTACCTTTTATACTTTTAAATAGCTTATAATGCCTTTCCACCTTTAGTAGTTTATGTGCGTTCTTTTGTCTGATAGATAGTTTTTCATATTGGAATATATAATCTGTATTTCCTCATTGTTCATTGCTTTTATTTCTTCTGTGCTTTTATATGTTTTGTATGTTCCATATTGATCTGCTTTTATGAGTTCATCTATTAGCTCTTGCCTTTTATTCATCTCTATTACCTCCTAGATCTGCCTTTATTTTCTTGGTCATATTATAGCTTGGATAAGATATTTTTACCAGGTCTTATCTTTCTTGATCCATTTTCTTGTTTTTCATCATTTCTCTGTATTCATTATCTTTATTGACTTGGTCTTGGAATTTTTTAATCTGTGCTATTACACTTGGTTTTTCACCTTGTTTTATTAGCTTATCTATTTCTATGGATAAGTCTATGCCAAGTTCTTTGTTTACAAAATCTACTGAATATTTTATATGATTAATTTCCTGGTATTCATCTTTTATCTTGTCTTTTTCTTTATTTATTTCTTCAAGATTTGCCATTAAAAGATTTTTTTCTTCATTCCATTTTTTAGGACTTAGTTTTTCCTTATCTGATAGGAGTTTTTTTAATTTCCCACTTACTACCTTATATTGGTCTATGTCTTTCTTATGTTTGTTATAGAATGTGTCTTTTGTGAATATATTTTTCTTTTGATATTCTTCATAAACTTCTTTTTTGGCTTTGTAGATTTCATAGTATAGAATTTTATTTTCTACATCTTCCATTTCTTTATGGATTGTCTTTGCTTTTTTATTTAGCCTATAACTATTAGACTTTAAAGTTTCTATTTTTGTTTGTAACTGACCTATGGTTTCTATGTTATTTTTTCTTAAATAACTATATGCACTTGTTAGCTTTTTGAAGTCATATTTTTCTTTATTGGTTTTTGCATATCCTTTTAGATATTTACTTTTTTCTTTTTGAATTTCTGAATATGTTAATAGATAATTTGTTAGATTGAAAAGTTTAGGGTTGTCTATTACCTTATCTCTTTCTATATCCTTAAATTTTTCATAAGCAGTAGTTAGGTTATCTAATAGATTTCCTATCCAACCCTTTAATATTTTTATCTCTTCTTTTATTGTTTTTACAAGTACGTTATATTTTCTTATTTCTCTATTATAGTTTCCCTTGTCAGTTTCTATTCCCTTTCTTTCCATTGCACTTGCTGCTGATCCTAAATGGATTGTCGGTAGATAATCTGAATTTTGTCTTTTAAAACTCCTATGGTCTACTCTTTTTTCTATCTTGTTTTTTGCTAGATATTCATTGCAAAGGTCTGAAAAATTTTCTCTCCATTTTTCTACATTGCCTTTATCGTTCCAGGTTGTTAGTTCTACTTTTCTTGTCTTTGGTTTTCCATTTTTGTTTAATACTTTTTCTCCTTTTTCATCTAGGATATATTCTTTTTTTGACTTTGCTAAGAACTCTCCTTTTTCGTTTATGGGTCGCATTATGGTCATTATATGACAATGGATATTTCCATTTTTGTCTTGACTCTCATCATGGATTGCATAATCTACTATCATTCCTTGTGATGTTAGATTTTCTTTTATAAATCTTTCGACTAGGTTTTTATTTTCACTTAAAGTTAATTCTTTTGGTAGTCCTATTATGAATTGTCTTGCTAGTTGTGCATTAGAATTTTTTTCTGCCATTTCTACTTTATTCCATAAGGTAGACCTATCATTAAATTCTTTTGGTATATGATCAGGCAATATTATATTTTTTACTAATACTTTTTCTTTTATTGTATAGTCATGGGTTACTCCGTCCCATTCATTTTTTATTTTTTCTCCACTTATATATGCTGCACTTGCTACTGCACTTTTTCCTTTTCCTCTTGATATTATGTTTACTGAAAAATGAAAACTGTCTGCCATTTTTATCACTTCCTTTCTTTCTTTGTTGTTTTAGGTGGAGGCTTAATAGATTTTTATAGCCACTTTATGAATGAGCGTTTTGAAATGATAGAATAGAAAAAGCCGACTACTGAATTAATTTTTGTTGTTTCAGTATGTCGGCTTAATTGTTTTGTTCATTTCAAATTTTAAAAGTCAAGGGCGAGCGTTAGCGAGTTTATTTACCCTTGACTTTTAAAAAGCGAATGGTTGTTGCTCCCTGCAAGGGTTTGGCTCCGCAGGACGCAAGCACCCTTTAGGGTGTATAATTGCGCCCTTGTAACCAAGGGACAATTATGTTATTTCTTCTTTAGATGATTTTTCTACACTATCATCTATTCTTTCTTCTAAAATTCCCATTATGTTTAATCTTATTTCTTCACCATTTAATGATTTCATTAGTTTATAAAATTCATCTTTTGTTAAACCAATACTTTCTTCAAAAATACTTTCTAACACTGCTCCTTTTTCTATAAGTCTTTTGTTTCTTGCTTTTCTTTCTTGTTCATTAAGTTTTTTCTTCAACTGTCTTTTTTGATTTTGTAATTGCTTAATGCTTTCTTCTTTCTTTTCAATCTGTTCTTCAATACTTAATCTTTTACTTGTCATAATGTGTCCTTTCTTACAATAAAAAAAACGACTAGATTTTTATTTCTAATCGTTTTTAATTCAAACACAATGAATTTCTCTATTGCAATTTTCTTTTATTTTTTCAATATATTTCTCCATATAATCCCAATCGGGATTACCATGAACATCTACTGGTAGTTTTATCTTTTCTTTCTTTAACAAATCGGGAAATAGTCCATAACTATAAGAATATTTATCAGTCAATGTGTCTAAACACGATACTAAAAATAGACATGCTTTCTCACTCAAATGTCTTGTATCAATATAATAAATATCTCTTCCAGATACAAAGTTTTCTTTTTGATAAAAGAATGATGCATTCTCTGCACCAAATGATATAACTCCCTTAGGGCTAGGAGTCATTTTTTTAGTTTCAGTAACTCTATATTTTATACCATTATTAAATTTTGTTCTTACTACATAAGGAATACCGTTCTCATCTTCAACGACTTCTCTTGCATGAAGCACGTCAGGCTTTTTAATATTTTCAAATAAATCACCAACTATAAACTCTTTCCATTTTGAAGTATCAACCTTATTTAATTTTGCATTATTTAAATAGCTTGTAAGATTGCTTGTACTCTCTCTCTCTCTGGTTTCAAGCCTTTTCATTGCTTCTTCCATGAAATTCCAATCTGGTGTTTCATCGTCTAATGCTGGTAAAAGTATATTTTCTTTTTTTATACTATCACTAGATCCCATATCGTTATATTGGTACTTTATCTTTAAACTTTCTCTTATTACAGAAGCAATAAATAACCCGTTAAATTTATTTAGATTGTCATTATATAAAAGCATTATTGATGACCCTCCACCACCTCTTCCCAAAAAATCTTTTGGTTGGTAAAATGTACTACCATCAACTGGACTTACTGTTATACAATTTCCTTTATCTAAATCTTCATCATCAATAGGCTCTCTGTAACTATCGACACCATTATTATAATTTCCAGAAGATACAAAAGGTATCTCTCCCTCATTATATTTTTTTACACTTCTTGATTTAGGTCTTTTTACAGTAAATAACTTCTCTATTTCAAAAGGTTTCCAATCATCAATCTTTATTTTCTTCATTTTCTCCACCTACATCTAGCATGAGTTTACCATCTTTATATTCTGATTTATACAAAACTTGATTTAAAAGTTTTTCATTAAATTCTTTTACGTCAATTTTTTCTTCAAAGAGTATAAAGTCTATAATGGTCTTTTTAAAATCTTCTTCATATATTTCAAAAGGTTTCTGTGGTTTTTGATATGATAAATATTCTTTTGAATCTATCCATTGGTGTGTGTTATATTTTGTATCTACTTTTGTTCTTGCAACTTCTAGCCAATATTTTTCTATTTCTTTCCACTTATTTTTTATATCATGCCTACCTTGATTTTTAACTCTTTCAAGTCCATCATCTTCCATATAGCAAGCAAATATTTTTTTATCTTTTTGTGGTTTTCCAGTTTCAAAAACAAATACACTTGTTGTTACTCCTGCATCAAAAAGTTTTTCTGGTAATTTTATAATCATATCAAGAGTGTGTTTTTTCAGTAATGAGTGCATTCTATCTTTTTCTAGTTTCTTATCTGGTAAAATAAATGCACATTTAATACCAGCAGGTACATTATCCAATACATTTGTAACTATTTTTTTGCAACCATATTTTCTCTCATATGGTGGATTCATCAATACTTTTGTTATGTTTTTAGATTTGATCCATTTACAAGCTTCTTTTTCCCTTGTATCAAATTGTTCCAAATTTGTCTTGCCATCTTTGTGAATAAGCATATTAGCACAAGCTAGGGCGAAAATTTCTCTATCAAACTCGATACCATAAAGTTTATTTTGTTTTATATCTTCTGCTTCTTTTGTATTTACTCCACCAACTTCTTTTATCATATTTGCCATTGCTTTTACTAAAAACGCTCCGCTGCCTGCACAATGATCTAAAATTTTCAATTCTAACAAGTCTTTTTCAGTATTTTTAACTTCATAAAAACCTCTTTGGCAATAATGCCTAATTCTTCTTTAGTTGTTAAAATTTTTTATTTTACCATCATCGTTCCCCTGATTTTCAATTAATCTTCTTAGGTTATATAAGAAGTACATATCTTTTTAATCTTAAAGTTTTTAAGTCTTAATTTTAAAATTTTCAATCTTAGATATTATTTAAATCATTCCAAAATGCTCTAAAGCATCTTCGATTGCTTTTTCTTTTTCTTCTGGGCAATTTGGCACTCTTTGATTTTCTTTCTTACTAAAATTATAATTTTCTCTCTCTATTAGACCATGTTTCCTTTTTATTTGTGCAATATATAGGCTTGAAACTTTTAGTACGTATTTATCTAACACATACTTTTTAATTTCTCCATAAGTTGCGTCTTTTGAAAAGTCAATTTCAGATAATTCATCTTCCCCTATTTCTATATCTAAATGATGTTCTGTATTTAGTTTGGACAACAGAGCTACCGTCTCAACATGCCCTGAAGTTCCAAAGTTCCGTAACTTTTTATGATTAATTATACTGAAAGCAATTTGATATAATTCTTGTTTATTCATTTTCTTCTCCAATATTATTTAGCTTAATAATACGTTATTCTTTTTTCAAAACACTAAGTTATTCAGTTCACCATCAAGAACTTTTATAGTTTCATTTCTTTCCTTATCCTCTTGATTGTCATATAAAAGTTGTTCAATAAACTCCCATATATCTTCTAGTTTACGTCTAATATGATAGAATAACAAAGCATCCGTATTGATTAAAAAATCTTTGTGTAATTTCAGGTATATGTTCATAAATACATCATAATATGGCTTATCAACAAAAAACATGAGATCAGCTTTTACTGGAGCCAATTTCAAGCCTTCCCAGTCAATTAGAACTAACTGCTCATCCCGTTGCATCAAGTTCCAATTATGAATATCTGTATGGCATAGGGCCATTTTAGGATTACTTCGTCTTAGAATCTCCGACAGTCCTTCAACTCTGTCAATAGATTGTTCAAGGGGTTTTATGTGTGCCCCAAGCAAGCATTTTAAGTCCATGGGAAGACTGGCGCATTCTTTACGCAATACTTGTTTTAGCTGTTTCAGAAATGGCAAGCTAAAATCTTCCCTAATTAGTTGCACATATACCTACTATATCAATAAATTTTGAGTTATCATTGACTATATTAGTTGCTATTATCAGAATAGTCGTCGATAACTATATTTTCGTGCAAATATGCAAATAAGTAAAATGATAATTATGTTATATCATAATAATTGAAAATAATAGAATGCATTTTTCAATGTAATAAGATTAAGCGTTCTCTTAAAGTTAGAGAACGCTTAATTATTTTTAATTTATTGAAATAATTTGTAACTATTGAAAACAGACAAAAATTGTTCATTGGATAATTTATCAAGATCAGTAACATTCGCATGCTTCAGCACCTGTCTTAATTGATTTTTAGTAAAAAGAACATGATATTCCCTGTTTACCCATTTATAAACGAAAAATCTATACTTTTTGTAGTCCTTCTTTAAAATAAATGGTTTTTGCCTTTCAAGTACAATCAATACAGAATCTACATTAGGCTTAGGGTGAAAATATGCTCGTGGCACTTTTTTAAGAATTTTTATATCCATTTCCACCATTAACAGCAAACCTAAAGCTCGTTGGGTATTTTGCAACCTTTTAGCAAATCCCCTCTCTACAATAAGGTAGCTATATTTCGCTTGACTATCAAAAGCAATCTTTTTTACAATATCAGTACTAATATTGTAGGGAATATTACCAAATATTTTATAGTCTGTATTTTTAGGAAAG
Organism: Finegoldia sp.; assembly: GCF_046991905.1. Classification (NCBI taxonomy): domain Bacteria; kingdom Bacillati; phylum Bacillota; class Tissierellia; order Tissierellales; family Peptoniphilaceae; genus Finegoldia; species Finegoldia sp. Next base: position 8,657 of record NZ_JBKWZF010000055.1, read on the forward strand.
CTAAACTTCAAAATATCCTCATGAATAACTTTTATATTCTGAAAAGGTTCAACTGCTTTTTTCGTGGCATGACATAAACCTTCATCAATCTCTATAGCATTCACCCGTTGACTCATTTCCACAAGTTCCTTGGTAAAATGTCCTTTTCCTGACCCAATTTCTATTATTTTATCTTGTTTATTGATATTCGTATATTTTAATATTTCCTTTACATGCTTTTTAGATGTAATGAAATTTTGCGTATTTTTCGGGTTTTTCTGTTTCATTATAACCTTCTCCTTGCCGGTTATAATGAACTAATCTTAAGAGCTCATTATAACCAATTATTTTTGGTTTGGTTGATAATTAAATCTCTCATTAACAAATATAGAAAACATACCCATACCTTTACCTCCTTTAATTTTTTTCATTATAAATGAGATAAAGTAATATCTACTACTGCAATACATGTACACATATTTAACTCCTCCTTATGCAACTGATTATATCACTTTTAATTTCTCTATTCAATAAAGTTCTGTGCTAATCTACCTCACCCTATGGATTTTTAATCCCGAAACATCAAATGTCATCTGTCAAATGCCCTATTTAAAAGGGTCAAAAAACGGTATTTTTTAGCCTGTTTTTGACCCAATTTTCGTACTCAAACCACTACATGTTGTGGTTGACTCCTATTATTCCTTGTCCAAACCACAATACGTCATCAGAATTGCTGCTTCAACGTGTGTCGAGTTGCCTTGATAGCTATCAAAACTGCATTCTCAACCCCTAAGGTTATGGGGAACATATCCACGCTCGTAGATGGAAACATATCAAAGATTGGCTCT
>NZ_JBKWZF010000056.1:0-8874 GCF_046991905.1 Finegoldia sp.
TTTATATTCTCCATCTAACATACTTACTGTATAAAGTCTATCTCTTGCCTGAGCGGAGCCATATCCAGAAGCTTTTAGTATGGCATATGAAGTAGTGTATCCGAGGGAAGACATCGTATCACAATAATGGTCAAAATGCTCAATGTGACGGTGTGAAATAAGATTCGGTACATTTTCCCAAATCACAACTTTTGGTTTTCTTAAAAGCTCCTTTTCTATGATTTCAAGTGTACGTTCATACAAGATACTTCTACCTGTATTTATATTGTTCAAACCATTTTTACTGAAATCCTGACAAGGTGAGCCATGAACAAGAATGTCAACATCCATATTCCACACTCTTATATCTTGCGGTTTATATCCATTGTCAAATATGCTGTTATATGCCTGTACTGCATATGGCAGTATCTCAACATAATCAATGGATTTGATATCCACACCAAGGTTTTCAAGTGCCTTTCGTGGAGCACCGACACCGCCAAACAATTCAAGCATCTTGATCATAAAGCTTTTTCCTTTATTTCATGAATCACATCCGCTTCTTTATTACGAACAAAACGCTTCATGATTTTTTTCGGAATTTGAAGATCATAACTTCCATAATCATAAAGCTTGTAGATTTTATTCTTTTTATCTGTCCGATCAAAGAAACATAACTGGTCGATCTTCCGCTTTATTCCATCATTCGTAATTTTTGCAGATATATGAATACCTACATCAAAAAACGTATAAACATCATTCTCGAACAATTCAGCATCCACGGTGTTTCCCGCCATCTGTACGACCCGATCGGGAATTTCCGTTACATCATCACAGTGTATTGTGGTTATTGCCTTACAACCTGTGGAAGCGCCCTCAACAACTGTCAAAATTTCTCGTCCTCTTGATTCCGCAATCAAAAGCCATTTTGTCAGTTCTCTCAATGCATCCCTGATTGCCTGTTCGCTTGAGTAATCAGAAGTAATCTTTACAGGGTAGACATCCTTTTCAGGATATAATATCGGTAGTTTCATTTCCAAAGTATCCTCTACTGTAACGATAGCTTCATGGTTTGGGATAAACTGAGCGAGCCATTTTTCAAGTTCTGTTTTTCCGCTGCCAACATCACCAATAATTATAGTAGAGCAATGCGCCCTTATTAGAGCAGGGAGTAATTTCAGCAGGAAAGCATCCATATAATCATTGTTTACCACATCTTTGTTGACGATACGACACACAGATGGTGTTTTCCTGATGGATAACACTGTTTTTCCTGCCACAGAATGATGTACAGCATGAAAACGCAATTCCTCTGTTTCCGCAGATAAATGAGGTTTAGAACGATTGAAGTTTTCATTTACGGAATTAGCGATTTTCGTTGTCAAAATGTTTAAAAAATCTTCCGTTAAAACGATTTCTTTCAGTGGATATCTTCCTTTTTTTAAGTCATTCATCCATAATTGTCGACCGTTCCACTTGATATCCGTGATATCATCATTCAATATCAATGGATATAACTCTTTAAACAGGCTTTCTTCTATCTTTAATTCCATAAATTCAACTCCTTATTTTTAACCGTGGTAATCAAGGTTTTCCACGATGCCTGTTTTCCTCGTCGTAAGTGTTTTTGTTTGTCCATTCCACATTCTGAAAGACGATTTCACACCGATATCCAACAGACCTTTTTCATAGTCCACTCCATACACAGTAATGTGATAATCGGAGTTTGTCGTTTTCAGCATATAGAGGTTGTGTGTAAATTCTGCCACATATTCATCGTTATTACTGATCGCATAACGCTTGTTATTAGTCTTGTACTGCTTATCTTCGATCTGCTCCTTTATGACTGTTTGTGTCTGTGTCATAGCAGTGGCAACGATATTGTTTAGTTCATCCTGCCGTACATTCACTTCCTGAAAAAAACTAAACATCATAACCAGTACAATAATCGACATACCTAGCATGAAACAGCGTATCAATGCTTTCATTAGTACCTCCTTTCAAAACTTGTATATTTTAAATAGTAATACTTCATATTGATTTTATATGATATACTTATTTATACAGGGTGGTGTTTTGAAAATGATTAAAATTGTTAATGCATTATGTGATTTATCAGATGAAATAAAGGTATTTTTAATTCAACATAATAAATTACTGGTATCGCTTTGTATATTGCCTCTCGTTTTATTATCACTTTTTCAATATTTACCGCAGGGGAAGTATATGCCTTTTATCATTGTGATTCCATGGATAATCACCGTAGTACCTGCTTTTCTTTTGATTATTGCTAAATTACTTGAATTGATTACGATTGTATGTGTTTGGATGTGCCATAACATTTTCAAAATTTTTGCAACAATTAAGACTGTGATAATCATATTTTCCGCTTTTTTTATCATATCATTTATTTCTATTGGGATAGCGATTGCAATCACTAATGCAATAATTGAAAAAATACCTCCCTATGATTTTATGTTCAATGGAGAGCTTCAAACTTATATTGTGGCTGATATCATTTCTATCATAATAATGTTCCTTTCATCATTATTGTTTCATAGGATATATGGAGCATATTACTATGATGAATGGAGTTATAAGTTAGTTGATATCATCATGACTTTTTTAGTCACAATCTTGTTCGGGTTTTTAATTGGTATCAGCTCGATTTTTAGTGATTATATAGAACTTTATCTCAAAAACCAAGCTCTCACCAACAACGTTGATCAAATAACTTTGGATACTACCGTTTATTTGGTGATCAGTCAAATCAAGATAATTGTTTTTACAATTTTCACTTATATTGCATCATTTCAAGCTGCATTCAAGATAACAAACCAATATAGGGATAAAAACATATAATAATGTATTAAAAAGTTCATATCCCTTTCGGCTCTCTTCAGATAAATCTTCCTTCACGCAAAAATAAATAGCGAAATTCGACATTGTCCAAATCCCAACGAATCCATACAAGTACGGATTTATCAAAAGCATCGTTGCTGTCAAGGCCTTTACAATCGAAAATCCGGATATCAATAACATCGCTTCACCCCAAAGAATAACTACTACTAAGAAAAAAAACGGTAATAACATAACATTTATAAACATAATGAAAAGACAAACATTTTTTCTAATCATATCCTATCCTCCCACCTTTAATCATATAAGAAAAGGCAGACACCTTTTTTTATGTCTGCCGAACTTCTTATGAATTTTATTTAAAACTGGATACGAAATTCTTATTTGCATCCTTGCTAGGATTTAACCCTTTCATATAACTTTCAACTCCCGCCTGATTGATATAATCATATTCAGCGAGAGGGGAAGTATTTGCTAGCGATGCATGAAGAATATCTGCATATCCTGTTTTTCTCCATACGGAATCACTACGAAGTGTTGCTAATGGTGTAGTACCATCCACCAGTACATCATTTGATATAAAGCGGGTATATATCTTCGCATCATCCGTATCTGTTTCCAAATCGGCGCCACGCTTTACTATGTGTATCTTTGCATCTGCATAGCTTGTAACACCTCGTGAATTAGTCACACCATATGTCACAGTCACATCCTGCAATTTTCCTGTTTCCAGTTTATCAGGTCGTGTTACTGTTTTATCTGGATACTTGATTTTATCCACGAATATCTTATTGCTGATATCTCCATCCTTGACATCCGTTGCTGATGCTCTTTTTATGAGGTCAGCACTTTTGATATCATCATACTGAAAATAATACGTTTCTTTTGCCTTGATTTTGGCAGGCGTAGCAGTATATCTGATTACCACAGTATCAAACTTACCGTTTACCGTTTGCGCTGTATTGATTGAATAAGTGCTACCAACTTTTACACCGTTTTTGTACAGATCATACTTATTCTCAGGCTCATAACCGACAGGTATTTGATTACTGTTTAAGTTCATCATTGATAGCGTACTGTTTGCAGTCAGCTTCTTGGATTCACTTTTTATCGTTTTCCATCCGTTGATTATGTCATACGTGCGGTGTGAAAATGATATATCATAATGTGTAATTTCCCACTTTGCATATAGTGTGAAGCTGCTTGTTACCAATGAATTGAAATTATATGCTGTGGAAAGGGAAGAATTTGTATACCAACCGACAAACCTGTTATTTGTCTTTACAGGATCGGCAGGTCTCCCGACCTTATCACCATATGTTACTGTCCTTGATGGTACTGCTGATCCACCGTTACTGTTAAAGGATATAGTATATGTGTTTATTCTGTATCCTGCGGTAATGGTTCGATTGCTTGTGACATTCGTATATGTTCCTTTCCATCCCGTAAAGGTATAACCTGTACGGCTTGGATTCGATGGAGGACTTGCATTCCCACCATAAGCAACAGACTGAGATTTTAAGACTTTTCCATTCCAATCAGTGAAATTGACTGTGTAATAGTTTAGGTCATATTGCGCTGTGATTGTCTGATTACTGGTAACGTTTGTATAGTCACCATTCCAACCCTTAAAGGTATGACCTGTGAGAGTTGGATTTGATGGGGGAGTGGCAGAAGCATACCGTTCTACAGATTGAGATTTTAAAAGAGTGCCGTTGTAGTCCACAAATTTTACTGTATATTTTGCGAAATTAACAGTGATTTTCTGTTTTACGTTAACAACAGTAATTGCGCCCTCTTTAATATCCCTTAACTCTATTAAATGTGTTCCTTTTTTTAAGGTTATTGTTTTTTCTCCACATTTCTGTGTTTTATTTGATATATGCTTATCAATCCAACTTGTGAAAGTAGCCACCTTTTTGTTATCTGCAAACACACCCACTGGTACTTTCTGATAGATATAAGAACCAGAAGAACCTTTATGTGTTATATAGTAACGAAAGCGATATTTTTTCGTTTTGGCTACATCATCGTAGCCCACTTCCTCATATGTGACTGTTTCAAAAAACTGTCCATTGTTCCAAGAACTGGTTTTTGTATGTCCTACAACTTTTTCATTACTGCTTTGTGGCTTAAAAGCACTCGGAGTTAAACCCACACCATGGATTTCAAGTGTATCAAACGATACAAAAGATATGAAGCACATCAGCATACAAAATACTATTTTCTTAAGTTTTTTCATTCATTCAGAATACCTCACTTTCATAAAAAGAAAAGATACACAATCGCATATCTCTCCTATAAATATATATTTACTGTCCATGGAGAATCCGGTTCTCCTGCATTTGAGTAATTACCATCATATGGTTGCGTAGCATCCCATGAAATTGCTCCGTACCAAGGACTACCCTCTGTATTGATTTGTTCTTCTGCCCATGTATTAGCTTCTGCTTCTGTAGCAAACACCCTGCCTGTATTTCCTAATAGATAACTAGGAAAATTATTCACAGTCAGTTTAGGCAGAGCAGGCTCTGGAGTAGGCTCTGGCTTTGGTTCAGGTTTTGGCGTTGGTTTCGGTGCAGGAGCAGGCTTTGTAGTCTGTCCTGTATTGCCTGTGTTGCCAGAATTTGAAGAAGTGCTTCCAGAGGATGAAGAACCAGAGCTTGAAGAATTACCTTTATTTGTACTTGCAGTACCTTTGTTAGAAGAATTACCTGTACTAGATGAAGAAGTCTTTTTTGAAGAACTTTTTCCATTTGTTGATGTTGAGGTGTTTTTTTCACCATCCTCTTTATTATTCTTCTTTGTAGACTTTTCATTTTTCTTGGATGTCTCTTCCTTTTTGGAATCCTTTTTATCTGTCTGCTTCTTTTCCTCTTTTTTTGCTTCATTTTTCTTAGTGGAGGTATCTTTTTTGCTATCCTCCGCTTTTTTTGTCGTATCTGTCTGTTTCACAGTGCTGTCAACCGTTTTACCGATCGTAGCAAGCTGATACCTGCCGAATGTTACAGCACCAATGAGAGCCACGGCAATTACGCCGAGAATAGTTTTGTTTTTCTTATCCATAGATAAGACTGTAGTTTTCACATTGGAAAACATTTCATTTAATTTTTTCATGTTTTTCCCTCCACTAATGTAATTAAATCACATTATGATTATATCATATCATCATGTCTGTATCACAGATTTTTCACTTATTCAGCAACATTTTGTATTATTTCTTAACTTCAGGCTTTGCTGTTCCTGTGTTCTGCGTTGCATTTACTTTGTATACTGCATCAGCTAAACCAGTTACGTTTAATTGCGTACTGATATACTGTCCACTTCCTGATGCTTTCGGTTTGATGGTGATATCCAAGTTTGAAAATTCCACCTTGTCAAACTGCTCAATGTCTTTCGGAATCGGCTCATTACCTCTCATTTCAATTTCAATCGGGACATTTGCACCAGAAAGCAACACTTTGATGAACGTTTTTTCAATATTATTCACTGTACGCATTTCCATATCCAGATACGCGATAGGTACGTGGAAATGTTCCGCAAACGTTGTATTTTTAACAACGATTTCTTTTAAAACTGTAGCCATAATATAGCCCTCCTTGATTTTTAAGTCTAAAGAAAAGGATCGTTCGACCCCTTTATGTGTTTGAATTTCCGCATTGATCATACGTTCCTCACTTTGTCGGTACTTGTATCATCACAGAGTGTTGCTTTGTGGCGGGTGTCTGCCACTTCCATTTAAGATCATTTTGTTACCTCCTTAATCAGAATCATAGCAATCGCAATGACTACATAAATCTTTTTCTGGATGATCAGCCTTAAGCAAAACAAATTCCTCCTCTCGGCTGATTCTTGACGAATTTACAGCCAAAGCTAAAATTATTTTATATATCCAGTATAAACAAAGCCATGGTACTAAAAATATGATAATATATTTCATAATTGATCACTCCGTATCAACTTCAAGAGGTATAATGCTTTCAGGTTTAAATATGATTTTATATTTATACTTGTTTTCCTCTTTCCATTCCATCTGTTCTACGATGTAACTTGTGTTGTCAGACAATCCAAAATAATGCACTTTGTATTTATCTTCACCAGTTTTACAGGTCAATTCCAAACGTGCAGCTTCATTATTTGTTTCTACTGAGCAGTTTCCCTCTGCTTCAAATAAATACTCGCCTGTGATATTGTTCATAAAAACAATCCTCCGCAATACTTTAAATTGTTCCGCATCTTTCTTTATATTCTGAGTGACTACTTCCGAATCACTGCATCCACTAAGAATACATATACCTAATACAACAAGAAACATAGTATAAACTTTTTTCATTTTTTTTCTTTTCCTCCTATTGAATAAGATATTAAAAATTTTGTGGACTTACATAAAGGCGATGGGGGAGGGAAATACCTTTAATGCCACTACACAACCTCCTATTGTGTTCTTTTACACTTCTCTATCTGTATTAAGCGAATCATATACAGCACATTGAAATGCATAATTAGTAATGCTCATAAAATCTTTATCTGTCAAACCATCTACAATGAAAACCAGATGATTATCTTTGTCATATAACTCTATGATTTGATTGTATCCCTCAATGTACTTTTGTTTTCCTATAATGACTTGTATATCATGGCTTTCATTGAGGATGTAAGGTTCTCCTTTAATCGCTACACTGTAAGACATAAAGTTATTGCTTATAAATTCCCACATCATGAATGAAATGCTTTTGAAAGGTTTTTGAATCGTGAAGCACAATTCATCATTTGAATAAAAGTCATACGTGATAGTGATGTTAGAGAAATCGACCGTAGCACTTATATGGTCGATTGTTAATTTATAGATGTTTGTAATACTCATTTTTCTACCTCCTGTTCCTGCAAAAGATTGTTTAACAAATCAGCACAGCACTGTAACATGAATCTTCCGACTTCCATATCATCCTTTAACTGCTTTGCCTTTTTTTGGTTTGTAACAGTTGCATTAAACATGCTATATTCAAAATCATAAATGCCATTTTTTTCCTCCAGATAAGCAAACATATAATCCTTCCTATATAAATGATTATTTTCCATAATGTAAATTGCATAAGTTATTCGTAACAATCCAATAGAGAAGAAAGTATCAAGATTCCATATGTCATTAGTACATACATTTTTTTCAAAATATGATTTACACTGAATCAATACAGAACCTACAAGTTGCTGTAAATCTACTTCCTTACGTGTTTTTAAATAATTATTCAAATTATTTTTAGCAGGTTCAAAATCTAAGAATCGCTGTTTCGTTGTTTCTAAACAGAAGTTTTCTTTTAATTCCTCAAAAGAAATTACTTTTTGCTTTGTCATTTTGTTTTCCTCCATCTTTCTTTAGGACGCTTACGCTCCTCGTATATATGTGTTTCATTGTTTGTTTTGTTCTCTTGTAAGTGCTGATCAGTTAGGCTAATCCCTCCATGGCATCCACACAAGGCGGATACCACCTTTCAGGCTTCGCTGTGCATTCGCACCACATAGAAGATAAAAAAAGGAAACAAGATTTAACTTGCTTCCTCGACGAACTCTATTTCACAATCATAGCATATAATGTGTACTTCTTTTGTGGCTCTGACGATGCAACCACAAATAGGGCATACATACTTGCGGGTTGATTGTTTAGTTGCACTTTTTCCAACCTTTTGCGGTGATTCTCTATACAATTCAAAATCCATGTCAATAGAGTTAATAGAAGCCTTGGCTTCATCGTCAAGGCTTGTGTCAGACCATCCGTATTTATCACTCTTTTTAACACTTAAGCCGTGTTGTTCAGCAGATGCTTTATATTTTGCATTGTGATATGTGCCGCTACGGCTTGTATCTTTTATATCGTGTTGCAGGTTGTAAAGATGCACCATTTCATGCAGCAGTGTTTCAGCCACTTCTGTAAAAGACCTTGTTAAATGCTCTGCGCACATGTTAATTTCCTAATAGCCTTCCGATTCACCATCTTTCCAAGCTCTCCATCCGGTGCACCATCCGTATGCACCTTTTGTT
>NZ_JBKWZF010000057.1:0-8360 GCF_046991905.1 Finegoldia sp.
TTTACGAGCATTTAAGAAAATATAAAAAGATAATTAGAAATTTATACTTTGTTTATAATAAAATTTACAGGTTTTAAAATATTTTTGTCATTTACCGTGTAACTTAGATTTTCAGCAATAATTTCAATATGATTTGTTTTATTATCAAAATTCTTCTTTTGAGAAATATCTGAATAAAATTTTCCAACATTAACTTTTAAACTTTTTAATTGAATAAATGAGTCCACGGACTTTTTCACACAATCAAAAAATTTATTGATAACAACAGACATAGCTAAAACTTTTATTATTGAATTTATGCCTATAATTTGCTTGGAACATAGAATAATTCCAAATCCCACTACTTGTATTAGAAACAATCCATCTGCTAAATTTCTAACTGCATTTTGAGTTTTAGTATACATTTCTCCTGTTGCTACTTTATCTTTCACAAATTCATCAAATAATTCTCTGTATACCTGTATGAATTTTGTGTACAAATTATTAAATTTCAACCAATCTTTTTCAAAAGAGCAAGAAAATAGTATTTTTCTTTCATTTTCTTTAAATGTATATTTGTCTCTTGTATATTCAGAAACTTCATCCTTAAAAGTAGTAAATGATACAAATCTTAAAAATCCCATAGCAACTATGAATATGAAATAATAAATTGGTAATTCTTTCAAGCTTATTATCAAAATTAAAACTATTATTAAAGCTTCTGAAATATTTTGAAATGCCCATATAAAATTCAATCTAAGCATAGTTGCTTCTTTTTCTATAATATTGTCAAATTTATAAGATTTTATATCTCTTAAAATACTTTCATCAAATTTTAAGTATTTGTCTATTAACAAATTTTCGTGAGTAAAACTATTTTTCAGGATAATTTTATTTGATAAAATCTGAAAAATAGGTATCAAAACTACAGTAATCAAAATAGCAATGAGCAACTTATATATTGAAGATTTCATCATTTTTATATCTGAATTCAATACTGCAGATGTAAAAGTTCCCAAAACAGTCGCTATGAAAACTGCTGACACATCTTGAATTATATTGCTAATCAGGCCTAATATTGCGCCAAGTCTCATAGACTTGAATAAATCCTTATACATAATTATCACCGCTATCTAAATCTAAAGTTTTATTGCATATTTTATTTAACCTTTTATCATGACTAATTACAATCATTTCTCGTGAATCAGATCTTAAAACACCGATTAGTTTTTCCACTGATTTATCATCTAAATGATTTGTCGGTTCATCTAACAAAAGTATATTCTTATCAGATGCCAGACACACTGCCAATGCGAATTTTTTCCTTTCTCCACCTGATAATTCATCTAAGTATTTACTCCATTCAATCTCCTTAATCCCAAAATAATTGCAGAGTTCTTGGACTTTTTTAACGTATTCTTTTCCTTCAAGCATACCCATAATCTCTCTCATTGTAAAAGAAATACATAAATCATTTTGATTTAAATAACTTATAAGTCTTTCTGGAATATCTCTAATAACCAGTTTGCTATTTGAGTGTAAAAGTCCTAAAATCAAATTGAAAATGGTTGTTTTCCCTTTGCCATTACTCCCAGAAATTAGAATTTTATCTCCTTTTTCTAATTTAAGATTTGTTCCATTTAAATTTTGACAAAAATCTAAATCTTCAATTTTTAAATCAATTAGAGAATCAATATCTGAAACTGTTACATCGTTACTATTAATATCTTTATTTAAAATATTATTTATTCTAGTTTTTGATACATTGAATTCTTGAACCTTCGAAATATATTTTGTTATATTCTCAAAATTGGAATAAAACGTACTCAGTAACATAATCATAAACACCGAATCAGCAATGGTAATTTCCTGATTATAGATTGCTATACCAATAATTGCATAACTAACTATTTTTAAAATCAAATCTAACAGAGAATACATAGCATTTTCAAGAGCAAATGCAATTTCAGCCTTAGTACCAGCATTTACATTCAGTTCATCTAAATTCCTTTTATTTTTAAAATACCAATCAGTCGCATTAAAAGTTTTCAAAACATCTCTTCCTTCTGATGCTGAAATAATCCAGTTAGTAGTATCTTGTTCTATTTTTCTAGTATCCATGTAAATCTTATATAAGCTATTTTTAGTAATTATTGGCGGTATTATTTGCAAAATAGCTAATAAAATAAAAATAAAAGTCACCTTATAACTTAAAACCAAAAATGAAACAAGTACTATCGCAAAAATAAATAATGAAGAAAAAAATTCTACCAAATATTCATACCTAAAACTTGCTATGATTTCGCTATCCTTGTCTACAATTTGCAAAACTTGCTCTCCTGACAATTCGAATAATAATTCTTTTCGTAAATTGTAAATATCTCTTAGTATATTGTTTTTAAACTGAAATTTTAATTGATGTTTTATTAATTCTAATTTATAAGGTATCAGTTTTTCTAATAAAAATTTCACACCAAATACTAATATTATAATTAACATAGTTTTTATTGTATTTTGAAATTCTACTGTATTTAGTTTTACAAATTCGTCTGCAAAATTTGATGTAATTACAGACACTAAAAAATCAAGCACAAAAATAAATACATAAAACAAACTTGAATAAATAAAATATTTTTTCTCTTTAGTTTTCATAATCACAAATTCCTCTCTTTTTTGATTATACCACCTAATAAAATCTTGCGAAATAGAATAAATTTCAAATCTACATTGTTTTATGATATCATTTATTAATACGGAGGTAATAAATGAATAATAGAACTAAAGGTATTATAGCAATATTATTATCAGCATTTGGATTTGCTCTTATGAATTTATTCATACCACTTGCTGGAGATTTGCCAACTATACAAAAAAGTTTTTTCAGAAATTTGATTGCTTTTTTGGTGGCTTTCGCAATTTTACTAAAATCGAATAAAAAAAAAGAAGTAAAAGAGCTTCACGATGTTAAATCAATCCCATGGAAAACTTTGATTTTGAGAGCAAGTTTGGGTACTGCAGGAATTTTTTGTAATTATTACGCGTTGGATCATTTGTTTATTTCTGATGCATCAGTTCTCAACAAACTCGCTCCTTTTGCGACTTTGATTTTGTCTTGGATTTTTCTAAAAGAAGATTTGAGAAAGGAACACATAATTTCGATTTTGATTGCATTTGTAGGGGTTTTGTTTGTTGTAAAACCTACACTACAAATCCAAGAAATCCTTCCATATTTAATAGGAATTTTGGGTGGAGTTTGTGCAGGTGGAGCTTACACTTGCGTTAGAAAATTGAACACGCTAGGAGTTAATAGTTCGTTTATTGTTGCGTTTTTCTCAGGATTTTCGTGTATAGTATGTATTCCTTTTATGATATTTAATTTTGTTCCAATGGGAACATCATCAATCCTTGCTCTTATCGGCGTTGGACTTGCAGCACTTATCGGACAATTTGGAATTACATTGGCTTACAAATTCGCTCCTGCTTCTGAGATTTCAGTGTTTGATTATTCGACGATAATTTTTACAGGTTTGTTCGGATTTTTATTCTTACATCAAATCCCTGATTATTTAAGTATAATCGGATATGTTTTAATATTTAGTGGAGCTTTAATTAACTTCATAAACAATCGAAGAAAACAAAGAATGCTAATAAATGAAAAATCTGCACGAGTATAATCTCATGCAGATTTTTTTAAAAAATACATTTTTTTATTTTTTATCATATTAATAATTTCGCTATCATGCGTAATCAAAATCACTATTTTCCTTTTAAAATACAACTCATTTATCATATTCGCTATTTTGATTTTATTTTCTTCATCTAAAAAATTAGTAGGTTCATCTATTATATAAACACTCTTATCCGTATTTAATGCTAACTCTATTTGTGCTTTTTTCTTTTGTCCAGAAGAAAAATTTATTTTATCAGATAACAATCCAAAATTAGATATATTATAATCAGATGATATGTACACCATATCATAGTAGCTCTCTTTTAATATTCTTCCATTTATTAATATATCTCCATTGTATCTATCAGTATAATTCAAAATAGATTCTATCACAGTTGTTTTTCCTACACCATTATCTCCAGAAATTATATTTATATTTTTATTATCAAATTTCATAGAAATTTTTTCATTTAATACTTTCCCTTTATTACTCAAACATTCAAAATTCACCAATTCTATTTCTTTTATAATATCATAATTGTATCTTGTTTTTTTTACTTCCATAAAATTCAAAAAACTATTTATTGCTGGCTTTGCTGTTAAATATTGATTTCTTATGTCAAACAAATATTCTACTGGTGTCCAAAATCTAGACACATAAAGTTGTGTAGCATAAAAAGTACCTATTGTAATCATATTTCTATACACATAATATCCAGAAATCAAATACATAGAAATTATTACAACATTTAAAACAAAATAAATCATCATATTATTTACAAGAGATTCTAATTTATATTTTTTATTTAATGTATTTTCATAATTTTCTAATAAAATTTTTATATCAAACATCTGCTTTTTTTTTAAAAGTCTTTCTGACTTTGTAATAGAATATTTATCTAGCAGATATCCCTTAATATCTCTATTATTCGTTAAATCCTTTTCCGAATAATCTGAAATCAAATAACCTAATTTATATGATATGTATGCACCTACTGGGACTACAATTATCATAACTAATGCTAAGCTAATAGACAATTTTAACATTATTAAAAATATTGCTATCATAGTAATAATAGAAAATACAATACTAACAGGTATATCTACAATAAAGCCTTTTATTAATGTAAGATTATTTGTTATTTCTTGATTAATCCTATCTCTATTAATTGAATGTTCTTTTACTCTATATGTATCCAAATTTTCATTTACCTCTTTGAAAATATTAGATATTGCTGATGTTTCTACTTTTTTACTGAAAATATCAAATATATAAGATACAACCTGAGTTAATACAAATAAGAAAACATCTATCAGTCCAAAAATCAACATATTATTAAAATTTTTATTCATTGCATTATCTATAAACTTTTTTGCAACAAGTGGAGATACTAAAAACAAAATTTTTAATAGACCATTTATCAAACAATAAATAGCAAGGCTTTTATTTGAAACATATCTTTTTAATTTCAACATTATTTATCATCTCCAATGGGTTTTCTATGTAAACACCAAATTCATTTGACAATTCAAACAAAAAATATAAATCAAAATCTTTAAATACATATAAGTACATAATTATTCTCCTTTTCATTTATTATAAAAAAAAGGAAACATTTTGAACTGATTCTCAAAAATTAGATATAAAACCAACTTTAAGAATATTCGCTCATTTTTGATTCCTCTTTTTTACAATTCAATATTTAAGCTCTTCTTGGGCATTTATCTTCTCCGCCACTGCTACCTTCTCTTAATACTGTAAACATAAATAAACTCACCTTCATTGCTAATTTAATCCTATCATATATATTATTTAATATCAAAATCATATTTACCCGCCTTGTGATTCGTAATGTTTTATTCCTCTTCTCCACATAAAATAAATTATTATGGAAAAAATCACGATGTAAATTACTTGTTCCAAAATCAAAGCCTTCATATTGTTTGAGTTAATTATGTTTGCAGGGATATAATAAATTCCGGCAAGTGGATTGTGTTGTATAATTTCAAATTTCCCAGAGAAAAACGCTAAAGGAACTACTTCTCCTGAAAATATTGCCAGAATATACCAAAAAATATCTCTGAGACTAAGTACAGATTTTAACCAAAATGTTAGTAATCCTAAAACACATAGCACTTGAAACATCAAACAAAATCCTAGAAACAAGGATATTATAAAATAACCAAGCGATGCAAATGAAAACTTATTGAAATACAACTGAACTGCTATCCAAAAAACTATCCCCAAAGGCATTGATATTACAACTCTTCCTATAGATATGCAAAATCTAGTAAGAGGATAATAAATTGGCTTAGTTATCAGAGTATCAATATTTCCCGAATTTATATCTTGAAATATGTAATAAGTTTCAGCCATTGTATTTGATATTGAATTTTTTACTACCAAAATCGTCATGAAATACGCAATCACATCATCAAAATTCATTCCAGCAATATCAGCTTGTCCTTTCATTATGAATTTCCACAAAAAATAATAAACAATTATTGTAATTGGTATATAAAATATGGAGGAAACAAAAGAAATAAAGTATTCTTTTGAATTTAGGTATTCTATTTTCATAGACGCTAAATATTTTTTCATTCTAACCTCCATTTGAAGAATATCTTCTAAGTCCACGATTGTACACAATGTATAAAATCATCAAGCTCACTGCTAAAAAAATTAATATTAGAGGAAAATGTCTAGTAGGTTTTCCGCTTAAAGCTAGTGTTGGAACAAATGCTATCAATGAAACAGGAACTACATAAGTCAGAAATTTTCTCAAAAAATTCGGAAAAATTGTAGTGGGATAATTTTTTGAAAAATTAAAATTGAAAATCAAATCTCTTAATGTCGATATTTTTTCAAATCTTAAACTCAGCATCGTTATTGTCGCATAAATCGTTTGATAATACACGTTCCCTATTATTAAAAGGATTATCATCTTTAATACAGCTACAAAAGAAATCGCGATATCAAATTTCACTACTACCAAAATTATTCCAAAAATCCCAAGCACAAGTTCTTCAATGAATGCAACAAGTGGAATATTTTCTATCATTATCATAAACAAAGTATTTTGAGGGCGATACAAATACCTATCCAAACTTCCGTCACGCACTAACCACTCAAAATCTCTGAGTCCGAAAAACATTTCTTCAATGGCTGACGATAGCATCCCGACCATTGCCAGCAAATATATGAAAGACTTGTCGTATCCAAAAGAATCTACATTGTCAAATAACACAACCCAAAACAAAATCGTCGACAATAATTGGAAAAGGCTGTGAAAAAATATCATGATTATTTCATTTGGATAAGCAAACATCTTTTTCAGAGCGATTCTTAGAGAACAAGCAAATAATTTCATCATTCAACCCTCAATTTAGTTTTCAAAACATCTTCCAAGCTCAATTCTTCGATAGTAAATTCAGACTTAGAAAATTGTGAAATATCAACACTATTTAACTGATCGATTGTCAATAAAGCTGTCGCCTTCTCATTGTCGATGTCTGGATTAAAATCCTTCAAATACTCAACGTATTTGGAAGATACGGTTAGTTTTCTGTACTTATCTCTATCCAAAAATTTATTGCACTTTCCATCGTATATAACTTCTCCATGATTTAATACTATAATTCTAGGGCAAAATTTATCTATATTTTCTATTTCATGTGTGGTCAATATGATCGTAGAATTGTATTTTTGGTTTATCATATTCAAAAACTCAAATATATTTTCTTGAACCACAACATCAAGACCAATAGTAGGCTCATCCAAAAATATTGTTCGCGGCAAATGAATAAGGCTCACTGCCAATTCACACTTCATCCTCTGACCGAAAGACAATTTTCTTACAGGAGTATGTAAAAGTTGCGAAAGTCCAAGAACTTTATCAAATTCTTGTAATCTTTCCTCAAAATCCTCATCTGAAATTTCATAAACTTCTTTGAAATACTTGAAAGATTCTATCACATCAATATCGTAAAACATACACGAACGTTGTCCCATTGATACTCCAATCTCATTCAAGAATTCCTTTTTCCTATCAGACGGAGTGAATCCATTCACTTTTATGAAACCATCCGTTGGATACAAAATTCCCGTCATCATTTTAATCGTAGTAGTCTTTCCAGCTCCATTAAGCCCTATGAGTCCGACTCTTTCTCCATCTTCAATTTTAAAAGAAATCTTCTTCACTGCATTCACGATAGTTCTTTCTTTGTTTAATAAACTTTTTCTCTTAATTATTTCATAATCTTTTTTCAAGTTGTTTATCTCTATCATATTCCGCTCCATAATTATACTCTCAAATATAATTATAGAGCATATCCTAAAAAAAACAATTTCCTTAAACATATGTACAAGAAAAAAGCGCGAAATTATGAACTGATCCCCAAAAGTTAGACCAAAAAACTAACTAAAGGAGGTCAGTTTTTTAATGGCAAAATATAGTACAGAATTCAAAACGAAAGTGGTAAAAGAGTATTTAGAATCTAATACCTCATATAAAACTTTATCAAATAAATATTGTATACCTTCAGAAAGCATAATAAGAAAATGGGTAAATGCATACAAGTCACAAGGCTATGAAGGAATAAAAGTAAAAAGAAAAAATACACAACACACTTTGGAATTTAAGTTAAATGTAGTAAACTTGTACTTAACAGGAGAAATGTCCTATCAAAGCCTAGCAAATGAATTAAAGAT
>NZ_JBKWZF010000058.1:0-8280 GCF_046991905.1 Finegoldia sp.
GTTGTATCATTTCCTCAGGAATACCGTTTTCAGCTGCCATTACTTTTATGCTATCAGTATCACCTTCATTGAATAGGTTTTCTGCAAGTTCGTTGATTTCTTCAAACGAATCAAATTCACCGAATTTATACATTTCATTACCTTCTTTCTGTATTTTTTTGACTTTTAAACCATCACAAAAAGTCCCGTTCGTGAAGCTGTACGGAATCTTTTTTTATTTTTGCGCCGGCTCAATTTCAGTGTATAGGAAAGGGAAGAACCCCTCATTTTCTAAAATGCCCATACTCAGTCGTTACATAAAAATCTTTTGTCAGCATATTGTAATCTGTAAAGAGAACAATCCTGTTTTTTAAAGCATCCTTATGCGCATTGTATTGTTCTTCTGTCAAATATGCTCCGCTTGTTCTAATTGTTACCGTTTTTACATTGAAATCTTTTTTGCCGTTTTCGATTGCTTTTTCCACTGTCAGTTTATCGCACGGTCTGTACCATTTTGTATATTTCATTTTCAAAATCCTCCTTTATGGCTTTTTGTTAATTCTTATCTCTTTACACTTATATTATATCACTTATAATTATATATTTCAAGCATTTCCATAATTATTAGTGATAATATTTAATTATAATTGATTTTACATAATTTTCTATGCTATAATTTGTTTCAGAAAGGAGTGATAATATGCTATTAGATAAAATAGATTCTTTCTTACGCCTAAGAGGTAAGAACATTAACGGTTTTAGTAAAACATACGGTATTAGCCAGCCTAATCTTTCGCAAAAAGCAAAAAAAAATTCCTATTATTTAAAAGAAGGAATCCTGATTGCCGATTATGGAAACGCTGACCTCGCATTTATTGATAAAGAAACAGGTGAAATTTTAACCAAATTTTCTATTTCTGACATAGAATTAAGCGAAAAATAATTATAAATTATATTTTATACCTTTTAATTATTTGTGCTGTGTGTTATAATATATTTGTCATCATAAGGTGACAGGAGGAAAGGCTTATGCCACCTCAGTATCACAGCACCAACAGCTTAAAAATGGCGGATAATTTAAGGTCACTATTGCTCACCTACAGGGGAACTGGGCAGGGGAGAATGGAGAAGTCCGGTGTACGCGGAGTTTTTAACTCTCGTTGCACTCCTCCTGATTATCAGGGAACTAAAACGTAGATAGCATATAGTTGACCTTGGGTTATAAAAAAAAGGAGTGATTAGCCGTCGCTCCTTTTTCCGTGGTACACTACCACTCACCTACAGATATATTATATCACAACTTAAAGAATTTACAACATGGATTTTTTCCTATACCTCGAAAACCTTTTTTTCTTGCTACAGGTGACCCACTCCGTGAAAAATCCATTTAAAATCTAAACAATCGTTTGATTTTTGAAAAGATGGAAAGAACAGTAACAGCTTTCCAGTAAATCGTTTTTAGCAAACGCACACAGGATACCTCCTTTCTGGCGAGCATCATTCTGCGAATGATGGAATGTTCACTCCCATTCATTTTTTTAAAATGAACGCTCCTAAACATTACTAATTGTTTTTTCCTATAAACCAATTTCTTCCGGTGATACATTATAATCAATCAGCAACGCTTCATAGACTTCTTGTTTCTGGCGTTCCTCTTCGTCGATAAAATCGCCGTATTCCTGATATAATTCATACTTTTGCTTTGTCATTCTCTTTTCTGCCTGTTCTGCACTATACATTTTATAGTATTCATATCTGCCGACAAACTCACTATCATACTCATTGGCATATACGACTACTTTATCAGGATTTTCAGTCATAAATTCTTCGAACTGTTCATACGTCATATATGATTCCACAGACTTTTTTAAACCTCTGGAAGCAAGGTAGAAATTTGCACCCTTTGGAATGTATGAACCATCTTCCAGCGTTTTTTCAATGTACTTCAACACGTAGTTCGCTACATTGCCATTCTTCACAGCTTCCATGTCCACATTTCCGTATTTCCACAATTTTTGAAACGTATAGATATTTATAAACGGCAGACCAAAGAACAGGCAGTGCAGATGCAACCGCTGTGTGCCATTACCGCCACGCTCTATGATTGCAATGTACTGATAATCATAGTTCGGATACTGCCTTCTCAAACGCTTGTTAAATTGCTTGAAACAATAAATCACTTTATCACGGCTCAAATACTCCGCAAAATCCAGCGTTATAAACTTGTCTTTTTCGCTGTATTGATTTATGTTCGCTTCAATAAGTCGTTTGAGGTTTCGTTTCGTTCTGGCGATGTTTTCTAACTTCCGTTTATATTCAGCATTCGATTTTACCGCTTGTGATTGTGTTTTCGTCTTACTGTCTGATTCCGCATCAGCTTCCTGTGTGTCCTCAATTTCATCACTTGGAAGCTTCTTGTATCTTTCATCCTCATAGCGGTAGATTTCCACGACATCACCGCTCACAATCACCTTAATGTTATATAGTTCAAATTTCGATTTTTTCATGGCTAAATGGTTCTTATGTGACTATTAAACCAAGCTAAGGCGTGCCGACTGCGTCGGCACGTGGCACGTTTGGCATGTTTTGGGGCTTCGCCCCAACATGCCACGTGCCTTGCAGATTGTCCACCTATCAGGTACATAGCACTACACCCTTTGCATGAACATCCATGACCTAAAACAAGGTTTTTAAGCGTTGAACCTGTGTATCTCCTTTCGTCGTATATACAAAGGCACAGGGATGAATATAGACACTCGTCCCTGTGCTTATCATACAAAGACATCACACGATCACACGGCATAACAAAGCTGCTTTAACGCAAGCTGACACTCCAGAGATACGCTTCTAAACTTATTTTGCATAAACAATACAGTTTATTAAAAGCTTATCTCTAGGACGCTTACGCTCTCGTTGTGATAGTCTTACATTGCATGTTTTGTTCTTTTGATACTGTCAATTACTTTGCTTATTCCGTTCATGATATCCACACAAGGCGGATATCACCCTTTCAGGGCTTCGCTGTGCGTTCGCACACAATCATTC
Source organism: Finegoldia sp. (assembly GCF_046991905.1). Lineage (NCBI taxonomy): Bacteria > Bacillati > Bacillota > Tissierellia > Tissierellales > Peptoniphilaceae > Finegoldia > Finegoldia sp. The sequence goes on from NZ_JBKWZF010000058.1 coordinate 3,025, forward strand.
CTTGACTGCTTTAATCTGGTCAAAATATATAAATACAGGTCTATCAGACCTAGAACAGCTGCACAAGACTTTACCGCTCATTATCTTATCAACGATACACCACCCCCAATAGTCAGAAAACACCTGAGACCCCTGTATTAAATAGCGGCTATAGTCTAGCTTTTGAGACACCAATCCTTCGATATCGCATTCATGCAATATTACTTTGTTGCAGACTACGTATGTTTTAGGGTAGGGGACTATCGCTTTCTTTGTACTTTGAATAGTCTTATCCCACGTAAAAACTTCTTTGTTGATGATTTTACCTATCTGCTTATGCTCAATATACTGATTACCATTATCCACTGTGTACACACAGTCACCCTTAAACACCAAATCAATGATAAACTGGGATTGCAGTACGGCATCCTCTTGACAGATTACAGTCTTTACTTGCTTACCATTCTTCATCACGTATGCATATGCTCTTTCACGATTTACATACACAGTTTTCTGGTATGGATTACCGTATCTATCTTTAAACGTTTTATAGCCTGCAAAGACCTTTTGTGACGGCATCAGTCCATCTATAAAATATATATCTCCATGACGAGTACGCACATATTGACCTTTTTTAAACGACACCTCTTGTGGCTTCAATACAGGCTCTCTGACAGTGGTTTCGTCTTCTATTACAATATCATTACCAAAAACAGAAAGGTCACTACCATCCGTTTCTATGGCGGTTTTAGATGCAGTAGAAAACAAATCAAGTTGTTTCACGTTCTCCCCTCCATTCGTCAATTCCTGTGTATTCCGGCATCGTTACGACTGTCAATCTATGTCCCTGTTTCACCCATGCTTTACCGATGGACAGTCCTTCCAAAGATTCACCAAACATCATGTCATAAGAGGTGTCTGAGGGCGTTCCCAACACCATTTTAAGCTTAAAGTTGTCCCTTATACTGGTTGTGATAAACTCTGCATCCGCTCTCTGCATCGTCACGATACAGTTATATCCAGCAGCACGCCCAAACCGTACAATCTTACCTATAAGTTTTTGTGCTTCCTCTTTCTTTTTCTTCGGCATTTCGTCCGCAATAACAAGCCATTCCTCGATTATCAAAAATACAGGCGATAGGTCAGGGGATTGTGTATAGTTATTTATTCCCATTTCTGCCATCATATCCAGTCTTGCATCCATTGCATTTTTAAATGATTCTATCATTTCTATTACTAGGTCAAACTTTTCGCTTTCATAAGGCAAGTAGTAATCAAATTCACTTTGATATTTATAAAAATCTACCTTTTTGCCGTCTATCATCCATACTTCAAACGACTGTGATAGCAGGGCGCTGATAATGTAAAACATAGTCGTAGATTTTCCTTGTCCTGTATCGCCCACAATCAACGCATGAGGATACATTTTGTAATTCCACATATAAACACCCTCGGAAGCCGTTCCAATGCTCAACATCGTTCTATCGCACTCATACTTCTTGTCAGGTTCATAAGGCAAAATAACATCGAAATATCCAAACCCATTTTTAAAGTGATATTCACCAGTCGTACAACCTGTATACTTTTGTATATCCGCCTTAAACTTTTCATAATCAGTATCATTCTTGCTGTCTATCCGTAATTTAACGGATACACTACGGGGCTTCAACTTATAGCTACAAACGATATTCCAGTTTTTATCTTTATCCTGTTTACCATATACGCCGCAAGCCTTTCTAAGTTCGTTCCGTATATTCAATATTCGTTTATAGCGGTCATAAGGCTGTTTTCTAAGCTTGCACCAGATATAACGCAATAATATAAAAGGGGATTGCATCACGTACCATAACGCATTCGTTATTTGATAGTATAAGATTTTTTTGTACGGCATTGCTGTTTTTTCCTCTCTTTCTGACAGTAGATTTTACAACGTTTGTCACACTTGACCCAATAACGCTGTACATAATCTTTTGTGTAAAGGCTGCATTTTTTACACTTAGGCAGACCTATAAATGGCATCCTTTTCACCTCCTAAAGAAAAGGGCATGTATGGAATTAGTCATACACGCCCTTTTTGATTGCTTTTACCTTTTCTTTTTGCTTCTGTAGCACTTCTTTCTTTTCATTGATTACATCCTTATCCTGCTTCTTTTTGCCTTCTTCTTTCTTTAGATCAGTTTGCAAATCAACAAGCTTTTTTTCTTCCTGTGCTACAAATTCAAAGTATTTACTTCCTTTTTCATAAAGCTCCTTTTTAACAAAATCCCGATAATCAATATATACGTGATTTACAGTATTGTCTTTCTGTTCAATCATGATGTCGATATAGTATACATCCTTTGGCACTGCAAACTGTATCAAGATTTTTCTCTTTCCAAGACCACGTTCCTTTTCTGTGATTTTCATTTCACTTGTTGCTACAAAATGCGATAGTTCGTTGCCCGCATCATCATATACCTTGTAAATGAGAGGGTAGTTTTTTTCTTCTCCCATAGTACGTTCTTCCTCAAATACAGCTTGTCCAAGCCGCTTCGAGGTATCCACATACACCGTTTTACAGGTATCCACATTCACACGGTTATAAAAGAGCGTTTCTTGCGTATGCATCGTATTTTTTATCCTATCATCCGGCAACCACTGTTTACTGGTAACTGCAAGACCTATAAAAATCATAATGATTATGATACAGATTATCAATGGCTTGTTCCAAGTGCCGCCTTTTGATAAATCAATCTTACGCTTGCCATAGCGTATATTAAAATCAAAGCCCATATAATACTCCTTTCTGCTTATTTTATGCCGCTTCTTAAATCTATGATGTGATTCGGATTTACTAAATCACTAGAACTTTTTCCCCATGCAGGCGGTTCTTTCCTAATCTCCAGATGCAGATGCGATGCAGCGCTATTTCCGCTATGTCCTTGTGTACCGATTACCTGACCCGCTTTACCTTATCCTTTGTATTAACTTTGATATCTGCCATATGCCAATATGCTGCATAATAAGTCTGTCCGTTACGCTCAAATTTAAGGACTACCTGATTACCACCGCCCTCGATAATACCGCACCAATTACCCAGATATCCGCCGTTTGGCTCACAAGATGCATAACTTTGCCACACCTCGGCATCTGTAAATGCATATACTTTTGCACCATATCCACCGTTATTGTTTAGGTTTACCAAATCAACGCCAAAATGCCAGTCAAAGGCTGCACTTGCACCAGGAGCGCCATAGTCTTGTGTGATTGCAAAAGGCTTTTCAAGCGGCAACCTTGTATCTGCAATTTCAACATTACTACATTGCTTATCTATACGGCTTAATACGTTTATAAAAAAACTGAAATCGAAATCTTTTCTTTCATCCGGCATCAGTTTATTGTAATATCGCTGAGACACCTCCAAGGCATGAGACTTATATTTTGCTTCCTTAAAATAATCAATATAACCTTTACCATACTCATACGCCTGTATGACAAGATTCCTTTCAATGATATCATTCTTATAAGCATAATCATTCAAATCATTTATTTTTTTAGCAATATCTTTGATTTCTGATTTCTTATCACTTAACAGATATATTGCAAGTACAGCGTTCGTATAATCTTTATCCTTAAGCAGCTTCTCTGTTTCCTTACGCAGCTTCTCTGTTTCCTTGTCAAATATCTTTGCATCCGTCGTATATTTACATTCCTTTTCACTTCCGGCAGGGTCTTTCTTATTTTTTATCAATATAGACAAAGCCGCTTTTTCCGCTGTCTCATATGCACTTATCGCACCCGCACCTAGACCTATCAAACATATAAAAGGGGATAGTGCAAGAATAATCAGCAATATCTTTTTCACTGATTACACACCACCACGGAAATACTCTTTCTGTTTTTCTGACAATATCGTCGTGACCCAGAATTTATCCTTGTGGTCATCGATGATTAAGAATTGTCGTGCGCCGTTCCTACCTTTTTTGAACTTTGCAATGGTATTTACATCCGCATCCGTTAAACCGGTGATTAGACTTTTCAAAGTTTCCTTTGATTCACCGTCAATCCTGCCAATGATTTTATTCGTGCACAATTCAAAAATACCCTTTAGTAAATCGCCGTTTACATCATTTGATTTATTAAGGTCACTTGTCGTATGCACGATGATTTCAAGCCCTGCATAGCATTTCCGCATCAGCTTTAAAAAACTGTCTGTCTTATACAAAAAATATCTATCAAGACTATACTGTAAAAATTCGTCGATTTTTATACGCAATGCTCTGTAAGGTCGTGGTAAGTCCTTTAAAAACACACCATTTTCCTTTGCTAAAGTTTCATTATACAACCGGTTCATAAATAGACCTTGTCCCAAAAATTCCAATATCTGTGTAAGATAAGATGCTTTTAGTTTGACACCATCTGTATTACGTAAAAAAGATAAATCAAAACATACATCATGATTCAAGTCTACCTGTACATTCGTATGTTTATTAAATAAAGCACCATTAACCTTTATCATATCAGAAAGGGCAAGTTCTAATTCATACAAATCACTTTTTGCTTCTTCTGGATAATCACCTTTTTTCACTTTATCCAAAAGCAGTGCAAGGACATCATTATGCACAGGCCAGTCTTCATATTCATACTCCGTAATCTTTTTCCCGACAAAATCACTGTATACCTGTTCCAACAATAAAGCATATTGTAAAACGACCGTTGAATTACCGTCGCAATCATGATATGTAGCAAAGCGATTCTTCATGGAATCAATCTTTGTCATGATATCTTCATTTCTGATTATCATATCATTGTTTGATACATAATAAATCTGTAGCATATTCATGTAATTTTCTTCACTCATAGATATCCTTGGTATATCTAATTCTTCACAATACTCTTTGTATTCTTCGTCGATATCCAACAGATATTGGATATCCCGCGTCAAGCATACACCTTCACCAAGATTTTTCATGAATGCTGACTTTCCACATCCAGTTGAACCAATGGAAACGATATTGTATGAATCATACATAAAGGCATTGAAATCATTAGCATAAACACCCGCTTTTGTATATCCCAAAACAGGAGCAGATGCACACACCTTAGATGCATTATCAATCAGCATCATTTTTGCGACTGTTTCCGATGCCACCATCTTTCGCACAGGGTCACTATAGCTTGTCAGCGCCTTATAATCAGCTCGTAAATTATCTGTCTGTATGGCGCTGTACATGCCCTCAGATTCCATCTTATCCAATATCACGTTTAATCGTTTTTGCAAGCCCTCTATCGTTAGAT
>NZ_JBKWZF010000059.1:0-8154 GCF_046991905.1 Finegoldia sp.
GAATGCTATTGGCCGGCCTGCCACATTGGTGGATAAACGCATCTCCCTGTTTTATCATAGGCCTCTGGTATTATAAATACGAATGCCTCCTAATGAACCAAATGAATAAGGTGAAAAAATGGCATTTCATCACTTTGATACTGCTGTTTCTCTGTACATACCGTCTCGACATTGTTCAAGACAATATTCAGATGCTATCACGATGGCGCTATACGTACGCTTCGTTCTACCTCGTAAATATCTTGTTCATTTTATTAGCCTTGTATATACTCCAAGGTATGAATCAATTCATAAATTTCAGAATCAAGCGAAACAGCTATTACGAAATCTACCTACTGCAAGGTATCATATTTTTGTTGCTTGGCACAGTGGTAGAGAACAGACTGATTTTCTTCATCGTGGCTGTTGCTACCACGATTATATCTTCATTGGGAATGAACTGGGTTAACCAGAAGATAATAGCTTTAATAAATATCCGGAGAAAGTGAATGCTTACGTTTCTGAACATAGATACGTATGATAAATGGTAATATGGAAGAAAACAATAAGAGAATATTTAAGAATACAGCATATTTATATGTGAGGCAATTAGTGATAATGGGACTTAGCTTCTTTACAACACGAATTGTGTTAGAGAAGCTGGGCGCCGATGACTTTGGCGTGAATAATGTCGTGGCGGGATTCGTTTCCATGTTCACATTGGTTAATTCCATTCTTCAAGCCAGTACCTCACGTTTCTTGTCTCTAAATCTTGGTAAAAAGGATGACGTACTGATAAAAAGGACATTTTCCACAGCCTTTTATATGCACTTGATGATAGCGGTGGCTGTAGTGGTCTTGTTGGAATCGTTTGGCATATGGTTCTTGAATACTAAACTGAATATTCCGACAGACCGCATGTTTGCCGCCAATGTAGTATTTCAACTCTCGGTCTTTTCTGTTTTCATAGGTATTACTCAAACTCCTTATACGGCAATACTTACATCTCATGAGCATTTTAATATGTATGCTTATATGTCGGTATTTGATGTGGTAGCAAAACTTGCTGTTCTTTTCTTTTTAATCTATATACCATTCGACAAACTTATCGTTTATGCTTCACTTCAGACTATGGTGAGTCTAATAGTTGCAATGACATACCGTATCTATTGTTTACGTAAGTTTAAAGAAACACACCTTTCCAAACTGTTTGATAAAAAACTGTGTAAGGAGATGACTGTGTTCTCAGGATGGGGAGTAGTTGGTAATCTTGCCGTTACATTAAATAGTCAAGGATTAAATATATTGATAAACATATTCTTCACTACTGTTGTCAATGCCGCCTTAGGCCTTGCGGCTCGTGTAAACTTCACGATTCTCACTTTTGTCGGAGGATTTATGACTGCGGCCCAGCCGCAACTTGTGAAGTATTACGGTGCCAATGACATGAAGAATTTCCATCAACTGATTTTTAATGTGTCGCAATATTCACTTTTCATGTTGGCGATTATTGGTGTCCCCGTATTGATGGAAATAGACTATGTGCTTGACCTATGGCTCACAGAAGTACCGGAATATACATCTGCATTCATTAAAATTACAATATTCAATAGCATTATTTCTTATTCCAACCGTTTCGTGGATCAAGGATTGGTGGCAAGCAACCATATGAAGCAACTTAATCTGTATTCTTCTACATTGTACTTGGTAGAATTACCACTGATGTACGCAGCCCTGAAACTGGGAGCTTCTCCCGTATTTGTTTATGCCATATCTTGCTTTACGGTACTTGTTTGCCTATTTATCAATGTAAAGATGCTTTCTAAATTTACGGGGTTCCCCGGATGCCAATATATAAAAACCGTATTTTTAAAAACGTTAGTCTTAATTTTAATAGCCTGTGTGCCTCCATACCTGATATGTATGACCATGCCTGACGGCTTACTCCGATTCTTGATTGTTTGTTCAGTTTCTGTATTAAGTACCATGACGGTTCTTATGCGGTTCGCCTTGAGCGAAGAGGCCCGATATATGGTAATGGGAAAAATAAGAAAGATGCTGCACATAAAGAAACCCAGCCAACGGGAAATCAACCAGCGACATCGATATGATTATCCTGCAGAGAATAATGGTTGGAATAAGGTCGGCAATAAGCCTGTATATGGCAATCAAGAAACAGAATCCGTATTTGACCCTTTTGTAATGAAACATCATGGAAAGTTCCTGATGATAGTATCTGAACGCAAACACCACGGGCTTGACCTGCTCGAATCATCAAATGGTACTGATTGGCAGAATAGAGGTTCTATTATGAAAAGAGTGCCGGAAACTTGGGAGTGCCTGATTAACCGTGCATCAGTTGTGATAGTAGATGGCATCTGGCATCTTTGGTACACAGGACAGTCTCCGGAAATAAGTAGAATAGGACATGCAATAAGTACAGATGGTATTCATTACCAGCGTTCCTCTCGTCCTTGTGTTGAAGCGACTCTCCCACAAGAGGGAGTATCCGTCATGAATCCCTGTGTGCTATGGAATGAGGATAGAAAAATATTCCAAATGTGGTATGCGGCAGGTGAGAATTATGAGCCGGATGCACTTTTCTATGCCGAGTCCGAGAATGGCGAACACTGGACAAAGCATGAACAGCCGGTGCTCTCTAAGGATGAAACGCATGAATGGGAGAAATATAAAGTTGGCGGTTGTGATGTCAAAAGGCAAAAGGATGGTACATATATCACATATTACATTGGTTATCAAAATTTGGATGTGACACGCATCTGCTATGCGGTTTCTGATGACGGTGTTCATTGGGAACGGCCTAACCATAATATATGTATTTCTCCGTCGCAGGATAGTTGGGATTCAGACGCGACCTACGAGCCTGCAGTTGTTGAAAAAGACGGGACTCTCTATATGTGGTATAATGGACGCAAAGGAGTAGAAGAATACATCGGACTGGCAACAAAAAAAACGGAACGAAATAAACATAGCGACATGTCTAACCCATTAGTGAAAACAATTTAAAGCTTACAATCCAGAACAAGTGACGAGTGCCTACTGGCACTTACCTGAAAGGGGTATACCTTGTTTGGAGCACTTACTAACCAATTATGACTCTTGCAATCTTTCTGCTTATAATAGTAGCAATCATACTATTCAAACCATCAATGTGTTTTCAATTTGACAAAGATCAAACCATACGGCTGAAAGGCATCCTAGCTGTCTTGATTGTCATGTATCATACAATGAGGGGGATTATTATAGTTGAAAATTGGGGGTATGTCATAGTAAGTATGTTCATGTTTGTTACCGGGTATGGACTAATGGCATCATATGCCAATAAAGGTGAAGTATACTTGCAGACTTATTTCCGCCACAGATTTTTAAAGCTACTTCCTCCGTTAGTTTTGGCCACTACAGGTTTTATGATTATTGAGTATTTGGCTGGACATGGCTCATTTATGCATTGGTTTAATTACTTCAAGCAAACAGGTATACCACCTATTGGTGCAACATGGTATGTCTATTGCATCATATTCTTTTATCTGTTCTTTTACATTTCCATGAAAATCGGAAAAGCCAAAACTACAAAGATAGCCCTATTAACCACCTTGTACATCCTATTTGTTGTCTTTATCAAATATATTGCAAGATGGGATGATTTCTGGTGGTGCTCCTCCTTTTCATTTTTGGTCGGTGTAATGTATGAGACAGCCGAGAAGCATTTACTTCAGAAATTATCCGGCATCAATAGCCAAAGAATATATTCGGCTGTTCTCCTTGGAGTATTGGTTTTGCTTGTTTATTTGCATCATACATACGGTAATGCCCAATCACTATATATATTTGTCAATATTTTGCCTATCGCCCTTGTTATCACAATATACAATTTTGGAATCCCCCCAAGTAGGATCTTTACATTTTTAGGGAGCATTTCATACGAGATTTTCATTGTCCATGATGTGTTTATCTCTTTTTTATATACATTTGCCGTACCTACTGGAATTCTAAAATTCTGTATTGTGATAGTATTATCTATTCCATCAGCATATATCCTAAATAAATTCTGCAGCCATTTATTAAAAAAGATATGACTCATTATGATTATCTAATAGTAGGTTCCGGTCTATTCGGAGCAACATTCGCTTATCGTGCCAAGCAAGAAGGCAAAAAATGTCTCGTAATAGACAAACGACCTCAGTCAGGGGGAAACGTTTATTGTGAAAAGATAGAAGGTATCAATGTCCATAAATATGGCGCCCACATCTTTCATACCTCTAATAAGATGGTTTGGGATTTTGTAAACTCCATCGTCGAGTTCAATCGCTATACAAACTGTCCGGTTGCCAACTATAAGGGTAAACTCTATAATCTGCCTTTTAACATGAATACATTCTATCAAATGTGGGGTGTGATGACTCCGGAAGAGGCAAAGGCCAAGATTGAGGAGCAGAAGAAAGAAGCGATAGAAGTTCTTGGCGGGAAAGAGCCGCAAAACCTCGAAGAACAAGCTCTTACCTTAGTTGGCAAAGATATCTTTGAAAAATTGATTAAGGAATACACCGAAAAACAGTGGGGACGCAAGTGCACGGAACTCCCTGCTTTTATCATAAAAAGGCTGCCTGTACGCATGGCCTTCGATAACAATTATTTCAATGACAAGTATCAAGGAATTCCTGTTGGTGGATATAACAAGTTGATTGAAGGGCTGCTTGATGGCATTGAATGTAGAACCAGTATTGATTTCTTCAATTCCGAGTACAAGGATTGGCGGAAATATGCCGATAAACTTGTATATACAGGAGCGATAGATGAATATTTTGGTTATTCTTTGGGTAAACTTGACTGGAGAACAGTTTATTTTAAAACTCGTATAGAAGACAGTCCCAACTATCAAGGAAATGCTGTAGTAAATTATACGTCTCACAATGAGCCTTTCACACGTATTATTGAACACAAACATTTCGAGATCTTTGGACAAGAGGTATACGATTATCCAAAGACCGTAATTTCTGAGGAGTATTCTACAGAATATAAGGATGGCATGGAACCATACTACCCTGTGAATGATGAACGTAATAATGACTTGGCAGAGCAATACCGTAAACTTGCCGAAAAGGAGGAGAATGTTATCTTCGGCGGCCGATTAGGACAGTATAAATATTATGACATGTCACCGATTGTAGAGCTAGTTCTGAAATTGAAAAACATATAGGCATAATGAAGAAAGTATTGATTTGGGATGATTTCCCGATGAGTAATATAGGTGGTCCGATGGGGTATTGTTATAATATCCATGAATACCTCAAAGATCATCCAACAAAGCAGATAACGTTTTTGTCCGACTTGTTGCCGGAAAGGGAAAGAGGTACATGGGGCAATCCACCTATGCCTAAGAGTGCCCGTAAATTACAGTTGCATCGCATTCTAAGAGGGCTTCACCTTTATGGCATATATGGGAAAGTCGGAGATGTCAAGAATACTTTGAAGGCATATTTATTTGAGCATTATCGGACAGGATGCAAAATCATTCCCGCGACATTGAATCTGAACGAGTATGATATAATCCATTTCCATTGGACAAAACATCTTGCCATCTTCAAACGGGCACACCCGGAGTATAAAGGTAAGACGATGCTCACCTCGCACTCTCCTTGCCCAATATCGGTCGAAGTATTCTCAGAGGAAAACTGGGCACGAATATTCTGGCCGATAGAATTCTCTCGCGAGTGTCATACATATGATGAGGCGGATTATATCATGTTCCCTTGCGAGGGTGCCCGTGAACCATACGAGAAGTATGGTAAGATGAAACGGACTTTTGCCAATAATAATCATAAATTTCACTATAACCCTTCTGCCATTCTTGACTTAAAGGTAGATTCCGGAAAGATACAGAAGTTCTCTGAACTGAGTATTCCTGCCAATGCCTTTGTCATCACTTACTTTGGACGTCATATCAGTGTGAAGGGCTATGATATCCTCAAGCAGGTGGGTCATAGACTTTTGAACAAGTATCCTCATCTTTATTTCCTATGTGCAGGAAAGGGTGAGATCCAACCTTTGAATCATCCGCGATGGATAGAGTTGGGGTTCATTCATAATGCCAATGAGTTGATGTCGCAAAGCAGCCTCTATATCCTCCCTAACCGTGAAACCTACTTCGATCTGGTCACACTCGAAATCTTGCGGGCCGGTATTCCCGTCATTTTGTCAAATACCGGAGGTAACAAATATTTCCACCACTTCTTAAGCGAGGAACTAATGGGCATGGATTTTTTTGACATCAATGATATTGACGATCTAATAGTCAAAGTTGAAAATGTTATCAAGCAGAAATCTGTGGAGCCAGCGAAATATATGGAAAAAAAGGTCGCAAACAGAAATCTGTTTATCAACAACTTTACCATAGATAAGTTTGTGGAACGATATATTAACTTGATTAATAGTTTATAAGAAATATGCACTTACTCTTCGCGACAAATGATGCTTATGTTCCACACGTGGCAACAACATTGGCATCTGTATTTGAGAACAACATGGATATGCAGTTCGTTGTACATGTCATGGCAACGGATATCAGCGATAATAACCACAGAAAACTGAAAAACTTTGTGGAGAAATACCATCATCTGTTGGATGTGAAAATTGTCAATCCTGATGATTTGGAGATTGATTTGACAGTATGTGGCAAATGGGGAATCTTCCCATCTTTGAAACTGTATGCGGCCGACCTTTACCCTGAAGTGAACAAGATGCTCTATGTGGATGCAGACATGATTTGTCTCGGTTCCCTAAAGCCTATTGAGTCTGTAGATATGACTGACTGTTATATCGCAGCACCGACTGATGAGCAGGAGGCAGAAAAGCACAAACAGCGCTTGGACTTGCCGCATGATGCCTTTTATGGCTGTGCAGGCTTGGTATGGTTCAATCTTGACAAATGGCGCAAGGAACATGTTCGCCGGAAATGCTTTGCCTATTTCAACTCCCCCGCCCATCGTGACATTATAAAATGGGGAGAGCAGGATGTTTTGAATAAGGTTTGCCAAGGTTACATCTGCGAACTGCCCATCATATATAATATGTTCAGTTGCTATTGGCTACATCATGGCAGAAACATACCGGAAAGATACCGTGCCAATATAGCTAAGTATAAACAAAATGCAGTGATTATCCACTATATCGATTCCTGCAAACCTTGGTTCAAGGATAACCATTTTCCGCTAAAGAAATACTATTGGAAATATCATCGCTTGACACCTTGGAAATATGAAAGCTACGGCTATTCAAAAGGCTATGAGGGAAAGGTTCGTGCTTTGAAAAGCAGGATCAAACAAATGTTTCATAACCTTGGACTCAAAAAATATGATTATGCCTATGACATTTAACATGAATTCAATGAAAATATAAAAACATGATTAAAAAATTCGTAAGTACTCATTGTATGGCTCTTGACTTATTTTATTAATAGAACTCAATGTAGACTACACACCTTTACAAGCACTATAGCCACACAACGAATACTTACGTGCCTATCGGCACTCACCTGAAAGGCATATACCATTTTTTGGACACTTACGTGCTTACAGAGAATATGATAAAATTTCTAAATATACTGGAAGGATTCAATTATCCTCCTGAAAGTGGTGGTGATCAAGCTGTATATAATGGCATACAACTGCTCAAACACCATCTCGACTATCACATCATAGTGGTTACTGATAATGACAACGCTGTACAGAGATATAAAGCTGATAATCCGGAAGTGGCTATCACCTTCTTTCCTATACGACGAAAAAATCGGATAGAATGTATCCATGCGTTGTGTATGCGTCTTCAACGACTACTATGCCGATGCTCGGGGTACGAAGACATATTGGCTGAATATATGGCTTCGGTTAATGCTGATATACTACGTTATACAAGAATGTATCAATTTATTAATCGGTATATCAAGGATCATGGAATAGAGATTGTGCAAACAGAGTTTACCCGCCCTCTCTATTGGACACAAGGTATCATCGGATCAGCTAAAATAGTGTTTGTACAGCACGAGATACACTATGTAGTAAGAGCTCAACAGATGAATCTACATGAGAACGTATCAGAGAGCGCGCAAATGCTTTATGAGATAGAGAAAAAAAGCGAGATACAGGCTATGAATGGGTG
>NZ_JBKWZF010000060.1:0-8127 GCF_046991905.1 Finegoldia sp.
ACATTATGCTTCCAATCTTTTCTTTGGAGATACTTTTCATGCTCTGTTATCTTCCAATAGGCTTTGTAGACTTCTTCGCTTACAGGTACGGCTTTGCCTTTTACATAAAGGTAATATTCTTTCTTTGCCACTTAGTCATCCTCCTTTTTAAGTTCTCTGTTTTGGTTTTGAGAATAAAAAAGGAGGACTTCTACACTTTGGCGTAAAAAGTCCTCTCGGCTTAAAAACTAATGTTTTATATAATTTTCTATTTGGTCGTTTCTGGTAAAGTATTATTGCTATGTGTAAGCAATTCCAAGAATAAAAAAGGATAATTATATCGTTCTGTGAAAACCGAAACTATAAGTTTTGACATAATTATCCCTCCATTATTTTCCCTCCTAAGTAAATTTATTATTAAATCACTCCTGCTTTTTCAAAATGCTTTTTGAGTATCTTTGTTGCAACGAATGCTCCTATGCAAGCAAGAACAAATGTTATCAAGGCAAAGCCTACTGCCCATGAAACTTTGAAATAAGATAATGCTTCATTTATTTGTGCTTCACTCATTTTCCATTTTGATGCTCTTTCCACAAAAGAAGCTGTTCCGAATAAAATCACAGGAATTACTGTCCCTAAAAAATCCGCTAATGCAAATATCCCATATCCAATAATCATTCGTCCCTTGCTCTCATAATTTCCTATAATCAAATCACATATAATTCCACCGATTACAGCAAAGACTGCATGAGGCAAATGTCCTCCTGACAATGCAATTAAACCAAGAAGCGTTCCTGATATTGTAAATACGCCCTTCTTTTTAACTTTCAAAGCCATAAGGATATAAACGGTAGCAGCTACCATAAAGCTAACTCCTGAAGCAATAAATCCTCCAATCACTGTTGTTGCCATAGCAAATGCAACCGCCATGTATATGACAATTCCAATTGCATTAAAGATTCCGATTGTAATAAAATCACGACCATTTAATTTGTTTTTCATAAAAGTCCTCCTAATAAATTTTCTGTATTACTATCACAAGAGCAATCATCAAAGCTCCTAATAGTCCAATCAACAAATCCGTTGTTCTAAACCTCAATTTTGTTAATGTAACCCTGTTCTCATCACTATCAAGTCCTCTAATGAGTGCTGAAGCTGACAGTTCATCTGAAATCTTAATCATTCTCATTAAAAGCGGAACAAGCGTATATTCAATATATTTAATTGGATGTAGCAAGGGAAAAAATCTACTTGTTACGATTCCTCGAATCTTCATATTCTCTTTTAATGCCTTGAGTTCTATTTTTATAGTTGGTACAAACCTAAGCAAAACACTAAAAGGTATACCAATGCTTCTTGGTACTTTCATTCTATTTAATGCTTCAAGCATTTCACTTACACTTGTAGTCTTTGTTATATATCCACCAAACATAGCAATTAAGGTCATCCTTGATGCAAAGTAAATAAACATATATATTGCAAATACGATACTTGCTTCACAAAACTTTCCAAGCCATAACTCTATGCAGTATAAAATCACAAAAAACAAAATAAAGCGTAATGCTCTTTTCCACATACTGCTGTATACATACAGAAAAAAGGCAAAGAGAATCAGTCCGAAAAGTAGAATTGTATCGCTTATAAAAAAGCTCGTAAATCCAACAATTGGAAGTAGAGTAAGTTTTATTCTCGGATCGACTGTTTTTCTATCCATCAAGTTATCTACCTCCTCTCATCTTGTCCAATATGAGAATTTTATTACTTTCACTCATATTCAAAACACTTTCTATTTTTCCATCTCCCATTACCCAGAGCTTACTCACTGTGTTCGCTAAAAACTCAAAATCATGACTTATCACCAAAACTGTTGTTCCATTTTTTAATTGTTCTTCAATTAATTTTGCCACTGAAAGCATTGAGTCTTTATCACAACCTGATGTTGGTTCATCATAGATAAAAACTTTTGCCTGTTTCATCATTCCACAAGCTATTGTGAGTCTTTGTTTTTCTCCTCTTGATAAAGCAAACGGATGCTTATCAATGTATTTATCTAAGCCAAGTACATTCAAAATAGACTTTGCCTTTTGAGTATTTTCTTTTTTATCTTTACTTGAAATACCAAGCAGCATTTCATCAAGTACACTTTCCGAAAACAACTGATAGTCTGAATCTTGAAAGACAAAATATGACATATCCATTAAATCTTTATGATTAAGCGAATTATCTTTCCCCGTCCATATCTTCCCCTCTTTTATCTTCTCAAGTCCTGAAATCACTCTTGCAAAGGTAGTTTTTCCGGTACCATTTAAGCCGATAAGACCAATGGCTATTCCGCACTCCATATTGAAATCAAGATGATTTAAGATGTATTGATTTTGCTTATTTCCAACCTTAGTTGCACTTGGGTAACAAAATTTCAAGCCTTTCCCACTGATACTTTCATCATTTAATTGATATAAATCTTTCTTCTCACTTATCCTGTATTCTTTTAATTCAAGAGTTCTTAGTCCATTATCATCCCAAAACTTCCCTTCAAGATGGATAACTTCTTCCCGACTCAAGTCCTGTGCAATCTCTCCATCTTTAACCAAAAGAAAACGGTCAAATAAAGATTTTACATAGTACAAACGATGTTCAATTAGAACAACAGTTGTTCCCTTTTTCTTTAATTTTTCCAAAATTAAAAATAGGTCAAATGTTGCTTTCATATCCAAATTTGCTGAAGGCTCATCTAAAATTAAAACTTTCGGATTCATTGCATAGATGCTTGCAATAGCTATCTTTTGTTTCTGCCCGCTTGATAATTCAAAAACAGATTTTCCTTTCAGTTCCTCAATATCCAGCTCTGCATATACTTCTTCTACTCTCTGTTTGATTTCATATCTTGATTTGCAGATAGTTTGAAGCCCAAAAGCTATTTCTTCATCTGTCGTTGTCGTGAAAAATTGACTTCTTGGATCTTGAAATACAGTACCTACAATACGCCCTATTTCATGAAGCGATAATTTGCTTATATCTTTTCCGGACGCAAAGGCTTCCCCTTTCATTTTGCCTTTGTAATAATGTGGAATAAGACCATTCATCACACTTCCAAGAGTACTTTTACCACTTCCACTTTTCCCTGAAATTAAAACAAATTCACCTTTTCTAATTTCAAGATTGACATTTTTTAAAGCAGTTCGTCCATCTTCCCATTCATAATAAACATTTTTTAGCAAAATCATGGTTATACCTCATACTGAGCTTTCCATAATTTTGTGTAGTAACCATTTTTTGCAAGAAGTTCACCATGCTTTCCTTTTTCAAGTAAATTTCCTTTTTGAAATACGAGAATTTGGTCAGCTTTTTGAATTGTTTTTAAATGATGAGCCACTACAAGTACAGTTCTATTCTTTGCAAGTTCTGTAATAGCATCCTGTATCAAAGATTCATTTACAGGATCAACATTACTTGTCATTTCATCAAGAATTAAAATCGGTGCATCTTTTAGAAAAGCTCTTGCAATAGATATTCTTTGTCTTTGTCCACCTGATAAAATTCCTCCATTTTCGCCAATATCAGTTTCATAACCTTTTGGTAAACTCATAATGAAATCATGTATTCTTGCTTTCTTTGCAGCTTCAATGATTTCCTCTTTTGTAGCTCCTTTTTTACCTACTCTGATATTTTCTTCAATCGTGTTATCAAACAATTGAACATTCTGCATGACAATGCTAATACGGTCTAAAAGCTCATCATAAGGAATATCCCTTATATCAATTCCTCCGAGTGTAATTTTTCCTTTATGCACATCATAAAATCTTAGAAGTAAGTTGGTTATAGTGGTCTTTCCACTACCTGATTCTCCAACTAAGGCTGTCATTGTTTTTTCAGCAATAGAAAAGCTCAATTTTTCCATTTTAAATTCATCTTTTTCATAGGAAAATCCAATGTTATCAAAAGCTATATCATTATCTTTCGGAACAATTCCATTCACTTTATCCGGGATTACATCTGCATATAAAATTCTTGAAAGTCTTTCGTAACTATCTACCGCCGAAACATAGTTCATATAGTGTTGTTCCATAGAAGCGAACGGCTTATAAAACTCTTTTGAAATTACCGCAAAGATAATAAAATTAAGCACATCGAGATTTCCCTTTATAACAAGTATTGCTCCTGCAATTAAAAGAACTAAATATCCAATATCCAGTAAAAAAACAAATATAGATAACTGTTTTGCCTTGAATCTTGAAGCTGCTTTACTTGTTTCTCCGAACTTTTTCGTTTTGTTCATAAGCTCATTATCTAAGCTCTTATTGTTTGAAAAACTCTTTAGTACAGGTATTCCTCTAACATATTCAACAAATAAGCTAACCATATCAAGAAGTGCTGAGTTGTTCTGATTTTCTATTTTTTCAGATTGCTTAATTGTCAGATATAGAAAGATAAGTGCAATCGGAACAGATACAGCCATAATAATAGCAAGTTTGAAATCAATACTTGCAAGACCAACAAATACGACTGCACCTATCAAAAAATCACCAAACATTCTTGACCACATGTGTCCTACAACAAGGGACATATTATCAACATCTTTGTGTAAAATTGTATTGATCTCGCCCAGTCTTTCGTTGGTATAAAATCCTAAGCTGAATTTTTTTAATTTGATAATCATGCGTTCTCTGATTTGCTGAACAATATCAAAACCTGCACTATGCTTTTTCATATCTGCAACCATATTACAAATACCTTTGAACACTACAAGTAATCCAATCGCAATAAAATATTTATATAGACTTGCTAAGCTCGTTCCATCGAATATTTGGAACAGTATAGAAAATACGATCACAATCATAGCTATGGAGCTTAGTCCATAAAGGGCAAAGAATACACTCGATATAATCAAATCTCTCTTGCCAGTTTTTGTAAGTAGTTTTAACATTTCTCTAAACATTTTCTGTTACCACCTCTTTCAAATTCCATCTATCTACCTTGTTCTGTGCTTCAACCATATCCTTATAAAAATCACATCTTTTCATCAGCTCTTCATGGCTTCCTGCATCAAGAACAACACCCTTATCCATAACAATAATTTGGTCTGAATCTCTAATCGTATTTAGATGATGAGCAATTGTAATGATGGTTTTATCCTTGCTTAAATCGTCAATTGCTTCGCCGATAAGTCTTTCATTTTCACTATCAACAGCCGCCATTGCTTCATCTAATATTAAAATCGGTGCATTTTTCAGTATCATTCTTGCTATAGAGATTCTTTGTTTTTCTCCACCGGATAACTTAACTCCCATTTCACCTACTCGTGTTTCATATCCATTTGGCAATGCTGAAATAAAATCATGGCATCTTGCTTTTTTAGCAGCTTCTATGACTTCTTCTTTTGTTGCATTTAGTTTTCCAATTGCTATATTTTCAAAAATACTTAAGTCAAAAAGGATAACTTCTTGTTGCACACTACCAATCAGCATTGAGATATTTTCTTGACTATATTCTTTTATATCTTTTCCATTTATCAGTATTTGTCCTTCATCTGCATCCCAAAATCCCATAAGCAAATTAGATACCGTACTCTTTCCACAACCGCTTGCTCCTACAAAGGCGTTCAAACTATTTTTCTTAAAATTCAAATTGATATTTTTAAGCTCAAAGCTATCTTTTCCGTATGCAAAATTCACATCTTTAAATTCTATGTTTCCAAATTCTAAACCTTGTTCTGTCTTTTTGTTTGGAAGTGGAACTGTTAATACTTTCCCTATCGCCTTTAACGCTTCCTTAAACACAATAGAAAAATGTTGCAATGTAGCTGTCTTACTTATAGAAGCAGTAAAAGCAGACGATAAAATAATGGCAAGGATAAAATTAGGCGTTGTAATATTTCCATGATAAAGAAATATGCTTCCCAAAATCATGACAATAACCACTCCAATTTCCATAAATATGTCAATGAGTCCCATTGGAATTGTAACCATCCCCATGCTCTTTTAAACCCAGTAAATATATTCTCTTGCCGTTTTTAATGTTCTTTCACTAATTTCCTCTTCTTTAGCAAAAGCCTTAATCACAGAAATATTTTTTACATATTCCATTAGCTCTTCTCTCATTCTGTTTTCATGATTGAAGTAAATCGCAAAGTTTTTATCCATTGTTTTCTGTGAAAGAACTTTTACCAAATACATGAGTGGAACTCCGGCAATCATCCCAAGAGCAAGACGCCAATCCACAAAAATCATAGCTACAAAAATAATGGTAGGCAGAAGTGTAACTGCCATTATTTCAGGAAGACCATGGGCAAGGTATACTTCCACTTGCTCTACATCATGTTGAACAATGTTGGTAAGCTCTCCTGTATTATGTTCTTTAAAGAATCCCAAACTTAGTTTTTTCAGATGACCGATAATATCTAACCTAAGTTCTGTTAATTTTTCGTATGCTTTCTCATGGGCAACCTTTGTTGCAAAATAATAAAACACTCCTTTTAATACAAACGATATAAAGATTCCCAAGAATATATACTTTAAATTACCTTCGTTAATATTGTTTGTGATTAAAGAACTAATCAAATATACAAGTAAGATTTGTGGTATCAAATCAAATACTATTTTTAAAGCAAGAAGTGAATTGGATAAACTATTTTTCCCAATCACTTTTTTCCTTAATTCTTTTTCCGGCATGAACAACTCTCCTTTCAAAATTGAATAATATTGAATTTTAATTCAGTATTAAGGTTTAAAGTAAGACTTTGCTGATTACGCAAAGTCTATTTTATCCGATCACTATATTTTTTTAAATTACTGTATCAGCAAATCAAAAATTATAGCACAATCTTTTTCCATTTTCTAATCTTAGTTCTAAACGTTCCAAAAGGGGCAACCGTATTAACATGAATAAACTTATAAACTTCCCATGTCGCTGTTTTAGTAGCTTCATCAGCCCATTTTCTCATATGCGGTTGAAATAATTCTTCTTCACTTAGTGTATCAATCATTGTATAGATAGATATAATATTTTCTTTCAATCGTTTCTTTAATTCTTCTATCGATAAATGAGCATAAGTATCGGTAAACCACTGATATAATTCTCCAAGTTGATTCCATTTAAACATATCCGACGGTGTCTTTACTTCAAAACCGTTTTTCTCATCTTTTTCCCATTTCAAAACTAATGTTGTCCATCCGAGTTGATAAGCAAGATTTTCTGCTGGTGTTCTGTCAACTTCAGGGACTCTCTTATCTTTGAGAGATTCAGGAATAATATCAAATTCAGAAATATACTTTTCAAAACTTTTATTTATCTCAGATTTCAGTTCTTCTTTATCTTTATATATCTTCAAAATATCTCCTCCAAAAATTTAAATTTATCGCATTTAAATATCAAATCAACTTACAATGATTCCACTCCCTTGTAATAACACTTTGCAATAAGTTTTAGCATATCTTTTGCCCACTTTTCACTTTGATAATGCCTTGCTATTTCAAGAAGTCCCTCTGTAAAGTTACTGGCTAAAATATGGGCAAGCATTGGATCATATTCCTGTTTCGATTGTCTTTTTAAACTTACTTCAATATGAACCTGCATTTGCGATATGAGTTTTTGTTTTGCTTCTGTATGCTTTGTACCTGAGCTTTTATCCATTAAAATAATTAACTTCTTACGATCTTTTAAAAGTTCATGAATATAATTTTCTCCAACTTCATCAAACCTTTCAGAAGCAGAACCTTTTTCCAAAGATTCTTCCTCATTAAAAGCTGACTCGAAGTTTATATAAACAGAACTTACTACTGCATCAAACAAAACTGCCTTATTTTTGAAATAGGTATAAATTAGTGCCACAGGAATATCTGCTTCTTTTGCAATTTCTGTTAATTTGGCACCTCTATAATCCTTTTTATAAAATACTTTTTCTGCTGCTTCGAGTATTCTATTTCTAACTTCTTCTTTTAATACTTGTGCCATAGCACACCTCTTTCTATTCCAATACTGAATCTACATTTAATAATAAATTAAAATTCAATATTTGTCAAGATAGATTTAAATATTTGTTTTTATATACTCACTCACCGGTATCCCCACTCTTTTCAAAACCTTTATTTTCTCCTGTTTCTTCTGTTCTCTTCTTGCCTTATATTTATCTTCATACTCTTTCTGTTTTCC
>NZ_JBKWZF010000061.1:0-8115 GCF_046991905.1 Finegoldia sp.
TATTAAAAGCTGCGGAGATTATTACAGCAAAGAAAAGTCGTATTTTATATGCAAAAGGTGAAGAAAGTCTTAAAGGTTCTAGTTCTCCAGTTGCGGGTGAATGGGATAAAACGGGCGGAGGTACTTTCATAAGGACAGGTTCACATCCTTTATCAGCTATTTTATGGTTAAAACAACAAGAAGCTAAAGCACATGGTATTGACATAAAGGTAAAAAGTGTCATAGCTGATATGGGACGTATTACCCCCAATTTATCTGATTACGAACATAGGCATATTGCGGCTAATCCTGTCGATGTTGAAGATTGTGGTACTGTAATTTTAAATTTTACTGATGATTCGCGGGCTGTCATTATAGCTACTGATACTTTGTTGGGAGGAAGTAAAAATTATGTAGAGTTATATTGTAATGACGCTGCCATAAATTGTACATTGACTATGTCAGATTTAATGAGTACTTATTTTCTAGATGAAGATAATTTAGATAATGTGTATATATCAGAGATGTTACCCTCCAAAATCGGTTGGAATAAGCCTTTTCTTGAAGATGAAATAATCAGAGGTTATACAGATGAAATGCGTGACTTTATGGAAGCTATTTTTTATGATAGAGATCCTAAGGCTGGATTCGATCTGGCATATGATACCATTAGAATAATTTATGCAGCATATATGTCAGCAGAAATGGGGTGTAAAGTAGAATTAGACACTATATAATTAATCATACAGAAGAATGTTATGGATTTCTTAAAAAAATTACCTACGCCTCAGGAGGTGATGTTGAAATATCCTTTAAATAAAGAATATTCAAAACGCAAAATTTTACGTGATAAAGAAATAAGGGATATTTTCGAAGGCAAATCGGATAAATTTATTTTGGTAATTGGTCCGTGTTCTGCCGATAGAGAAAATGTTGTACTTGATTATGCGAAGCGTTTGGCCAAACTTCAAGAAGAGGTTAAGGATACGATATTGATTATTCCTAGGATTTATACCAGTAAACCTAGAACAATAGGAGATGGTTATAAGGGTTTGTTGCATCAACCTTTTTTAGATCGCGAGGAGGATATTGTTGAAGGTTTATTAGCTGTTCGCAGGCTTCATAAAAAAGTTATAGAAGAAACCGGATTATTTGGTGCGGATGAAATGTTGTATCCGGAAGTTATCCGTTATGTATCAGACTTATTGTCCTATGTCGTGGTTGGGGCAAGATCTGTAGAAAATCAACAACATAGGTTGACTGCCAGTGGCTTAAATGTTCCAGTAGGAATGAAAAATCCTGTAAGTGGTGATATCTCTGTAATGTTGAATTCTATTGTAACAGCCCAACATCCTCACCATTTTATATATAATGGCTGGGAGGTTATTTCACATGGGAATGTATGTACACATGCTGTTTTACGTGGCTTTTTAGATGTGAATGGAAAGGCTAATACAAATTATCATTATGATGATTTAATTCGTATTTATGATTTGTACCAACAAAGAAACCTAGAAAATATTGCTTTTATAATAGACTGTAACCATAGTAATTCAAATAAGGATTTTTTAGAGCAAATAAATGTTGCTAAAGATGTTTTACTTTCTATGAAACGTGACTCCAGATTATTGTCTTCGGTAAAAGGCTTGATGATTGAAAGTTATATTGAAGATGGATGCCAACCGGTTGGAGGAAATGTGTATGGACAGTCTATTACAGATCAATGTCTGGGTTGGGAAAAAACAGAAACTTTAGTTTTAGAGTTATTCAATGAATTGAAACAGTTTACGAAATGAAAAAGGTACTTATTTTAAATACAAGCCATAATGACTTAAGGTTGATTTTGGCATTAAAAGAAATGGGCTTTTATGTAGTGTCAATTGGCAATCGTCCAGGTTTAGTTGGTGAAAAGTATGTAAATCAATATATCCAGATGGATTACTCTTGTAAGGAGGAAGTATTAGCTCTCTCTCGGAAATTAAACATAGATGCCATTTGTGCTTGTTGTAATGATATAGGGGTGATTACAGCTGCTTATGTTGCGGAAGAAATGGGACTTCCCGGTCATGATAGTTATGAAAACACTTTAATCATGCATCATAAAGATCGTTTTAAGAAATTTGCTAGAGAATACGGTATAACAACCCCTCAATCAGAATATTTCTTTGAGGAAGAGGATGCGGTGAAGTGGCTTGATAAGGCTGAATATCCGATTATAGTGAAACCTACAGATTTAAGTGCAGGTAGAGGAGTAGCGAAAGCCGATTGCTATGAAGAAGCTAAAAGTGCAATAAGAAATGCTTTCGAACACTCGAGAATTAAACATATTGTTATTGAACCTTATATTGATGGTTCACAACACGCATGTTGTACTTTCATTCTTAATAAGAAGGTTGTAGCCTATTGTACGAATAATGAATATTCTTTTGTGAATCCTTATCGTGTGGAAATAGATACTTATCCGGCTGATAATTTTGATTGTGTCAGAGATCATTTAATAAATGAAGCGGAAAAGATGGTTAATATTTTGGGGTTAAAAGATGGAATACTATCAATGCAATATAGAATTAAAGATGGTAAACCATATATCATTGAGGCTATGAGGCGCATCCTTGGTAACCTGTATATGATTCCTGCTGAGAAATTGACAGGAATAAATTGGGACTATTGGGAGGCAAGAACACATTGTGGTCTTGATTGTAGTCATTTCCCTGTAGATATCCAGCAACATGGGTTTTGGGCCTATAGAACTATCATGGGAACTCAAAATGGTGTGGTGAAAAGCTTGGTCGTGCCTGATGATTTGAGAAAGTATATATTTGATGAATGTATCCTTTGGAGATCTGGAGATTATATTAAGGATTATATGTCGGAACCATTGGCTTTCTTATTTTTTAAGTTTGATTCAAAGGAGGAGATGAATCATGTAATGCTTGATCAATATAATCGAATATATGCAGAATATTGATACTCCCCCTTTAGTAAGCATTTTCTGTATAACTTATAACCATTCATCTTACATCCGGCAATGTTTAGATGGCTTTTTAATACAGAAAACGAATTTTCCTTTTGAGGTTTTAATTCATGATGACGCCTCTACTGATGATACAGCCGGAATAATTAAAGAATACGAGGCTAAATATCCTGATATAATTAAGCCCATTTATCAGGTTGAAAATCAGTATTCCAAAGGATTGGATATAAACATTGTATACAATCTGCCTCGGGCAAGGGGGAAATATATAGCAATGTGTGAAGGAGATGATTATTGGATAGATCCGTTAAAGTTGCAAAAACAGGTAGATTTCTTAGAAAGTCATACGGACTATTCTATGTGTTTCCATAGTGTTTGGAAATTAGAGAATGGAAATACAAGTCGTTTTGTTAATATAGCTAAATCAGAAATATCTGCATGGGATATTATAAATAATTGGCTTGTACCTACTTGTAGCGTTCTTTATAGGAAAATAAGTTTAGATTGGGTGCTTTGTAATAAAATAGGTGGCTTTTGTGGTGATTTTAATATATTTATAAATTTGTCACAACACGGTCGTATTCATTATATCAGTGATATGATGGGAGTTTATAGAATACATAGTCAAGGTGTTACTATGACCCATCTAAATTCCATAAAGAGTCAAAAGGCTATGCTTAATCAAATTAATAGAATGTCATTTTATTATCCTAAAATAAGAAAAGATTTAATTTATCAATATGTATCTGCATCTGTGAGTTATGCCTCGTGTGCTATAAAAAGAGGTAACTTTACGCTTTTTATTTATTTCCTTTATAAAGCATTTACTAAAGATTTGATTAAAACAAACATTAATATATTTTCTCGAACAAAACAGAAATTTGTGAAAAAATAAATTTCTAATTATTATGAGTTTTAGATTGTTTGTTCTCTTTTGTGGAATTATAGGGATTTATCTATTACTTTTTTCATTGCATAAAAGTAATAGAGTACCTATATTTTTTACCTTAGTCCTTTTGGTTTCCTTTACATTATGGTATACATTACCTATACTCTTAAGCAATTGTGATTATTGGTATTTTTTTGAATCAATGGTAGGGATAGAAATTGAAGAGTATAATTTGTTTGCAATAGGTGAAGTTTATTTTTATTTATTAATTTTGTTATTGTTTAGATTTTCTTTAAAGTGGAAATTGAAATCAATTTTAACGTTTGAAGAGGCTTCAAACGTTAAAGTACAAGAGAATATCTTGATTATATATTCATTGTCATTATTTCTATATAATTTGTTTTTTCGATCAAACTATCTAGAAAATAATGATATTGATACGGTGGAAAATGGTACTTTTTTTCTCTTATCGTTCTTTTCAACTTATATATCTTCATATTTTTATGTTAATATATTTTGTGGTAGTCATAATAAGAAGAATCGCTTTTTTCTTTTCTTTATCATATTATCTACTTTATACTCATCATTTATTGGTGGTGCGAGAATATATTTAGTGATTTTCATATGGCTTTATATTATAAAAAAATGGCATTATATACAACGTGGGAGATATTTATCTTTTTTTTCGCCTTTGGTTATTCTTTTACTATGTGCTTCGCTTCTTTTGCCATTTTTATCAGCTAAGAGATCAGGTTCCCAATTGGACTCGTCTGATATGAAATCAATTGCAGAATTGACATTATATCATTTGAATCTCAAATTGAATAGTATAGCATATAGTACAACTCTTATTACGAGAGATGGTGAAGGATTTGCTGGGTATGAGCCTTATGTTGGAAGCCTTTTTAAATATATGCCTCGGGCTATTTGGAATGCGAAGCCAACTCCAACTAGTTATAATGGTACTGTTGCTGGTACACCATCTCGAAGAATACCTGAATTGTTGAACTTGGGAAATTCTGAGTACGCAAATGTCGGTACCTCTGCCTTTTTAGTTTCCTTGTGGCAGGGGTGGATGTTTGTTATTATTTCGATATTCATTAACTTTTTATATTTGAGAATCATTTTAACTTTTCTTGTCCACCCTTCTTACTGGTTAAAAGCTATTGGCTTTAATTTATTATTTTTTCCTCAATTAATTCTAACTCCAAGTTTTGGCGATAATTTGATGCAGAAAATGTTAGAAATATTAATATTGCTAATTTTTCTCTATTTGTTAAAAATTATATGTGTAAAAATAAATGCAAATGAAAATTGTAACTTTTCAAGGAGGATTAGGTAATCAACTTTTTCAATATGTGTTTTATCTTTGGTTAGATATGCGTTGTGATAAAGATAATATTTATGGTTATTACCCTAAAAAGGGATTAAGAGCCCACAATGGACTTGAAATAGAGAAGGTCTTTGAGGTAAAGCTACCAAATTCATCTTTGAGTACAGATTTAATTGTAAAATCTATTAAGCTAATAAATAAGATTTTTAAAAACAGACAATATATATCAACAGATGGGCGTCTGGATGTCAATGGTGTATTATTTGAGGGGTTTTGGCAGGATAAATGTTTTTGGGAGGATGTTGATATTGTATTGAATTTTAGATGGCCATTGAAATTAGATGTTACAAATTCTTTTATAATGACTAAGATTCAGGCAAATAATTCTATTAGTATACATATAAGACGCGGTGATTATCTTCTTCCAAAATATAGAAATATATACGGCGATATTTGTAATGAGGAATATTATCAGAAAGCTATAGAGTATATATTGAAATGTGTTGATGAGCCATTCTTTTTTGTGTTTTCAGATGATATAGATTGGGCAAAAAGTATAATAAATGTGCCTAATGTAACTTTTGTGAATAATAACAAGGGAAAAGATAGTTATATAGATATGTTTTTGATGAGCCTATGTCATCATAATATAATTGCTAATAGTACTTTTAGTTGGTGGGCTGCTCAACTAAATAAACATTCTGATAAAATAATGATTGCTCCGATTAGATGGTTTAAGTCTTTGTTTAAAGATCCTAACATATTTACAGAGAGTTGGATTCGAATTTGATAATTTTATGTTGTTATAATGGATATTAGTAAAATTAAAGTAAGTGTTATTATTCCGTGTTATAATGCTGCAGAGTATTTGTCAGAGGCATTAGACTCCATAATTGTTCAAACGCATAGGAATATAGAAATAATATGTGTGGATGATGGTTCGATAGATAATACTTCGGTGCTGTTATCAAATTATGCTACTCAATATAATAATGTGAGGGTCGTCACAAATGAATGTAATTTGAAGCTTATAAAAACTCTTAATAAAGCTATTGATTTGGCGACTGGAGATTATATTGCTAGAATGGATGCTGATGATGTTGCTTTACCTAATCGTATTGAACATCAACTCAAATTTATTCTAGAAAAAGATTTGGATATCTGTGGGAGTCAAGTTTATTTGATGAATTCTAAAGGTAGGATAAAAGGAATACATTCTATAGGGTTAACCAATTCTACAATATTAAGTTTGTATACAATTTTCGGTTCTTTTTTAGTGCATCCGTCAGTGATGGGAAAAGCCAGCGTTTTCAAGAATAATAAATATAAAGATGATAAAACTGCATTAGTAGTCGAAGATTATGAATTATGGTGTAGGCTTATAAGAAATAGGTATAAGTTGGGTGTAATACCAATCCCCTTATTAAAATATCGACTAACTAGAAATGGCGAAAGTCGAATTAAAAGAGATTTGATGTTATATAACCATTTGTTCATATCACAGCAACAACAATTGTTTTTCTTTGGATTTACAATGAATGAGGAAGTAAATAGATTATTTATAGGTGATTATTCGGTATTAACTACATGTGGAATGAATATATTTTCTCTTATAAAAGAGAATCTTAAAGCAATAACAACTAAGGTTGCTGAAATAGTGACAAAGAATGAAATAGCTAAGCAAGAATTTAATAATATGATAAGAATGAAACAGTTGACAATTTTTTGGATAATCTTTTGTAAAGGTGATATAAAGCTAAAAATATTATCTATTGTATTCTTACTAGCTAATTGTTCGTTTTTATTAAGTCCTTATTTTATGCGGTTGATGATATTGAAAAATAGATATATTTTTTGTTCTTAATTAGGATGCTAATGTATAAAGTTTCTATTGTAATTCCTGTATATAATGTTGAATTATATATAAAGGAAACATTGCTGTCAGCATTAGATCAGACATTCAAATCTATAGAATATATAATAGTTGATGATTGCGGACAGGATAATAGTATGAATATTATTAGAGAAATTCTAAAAGATCATCCACGCAAGAAAGATGTATATATTTATACTCATTTAAAGAATAAGGGCCTTTCTGTTGCAAGAAATACTGGTTTGCAAAAAGCTAGGGGAGAGTATGTCTTTTTTATGGATTCGGATGATGAGATAACGCAAGATTGTATTGAAAAACATTATGATAGAATTGTTAACGTAGATGCTGATTTTACGATTGCAAATATAAAATTAGTTGGTGTAGATGCTTCTGTACATATCCCTACTCTACAAATGGGAGAAAAGAGAGGTCAAGAAATTTTGAGATCTTTTTTAATGCGTGAGTGGAATGTTAGTGCATGTAATAAATTATACAAGAGAATTTTTTTAGAATTGAGTGATGTTAAGTTTACTCCAAATCTGTTACATGAAGATATTATTTGGTCATATCGTTTATCTAAAATAGCTTCAAGGGTTGTAGCTATTTCTGATAGTACGTACATCTACAAAATTCGAGAGAATTCGATTACTAGATCATTAAACTCTAATTCTAAAATAGAATCTTTATTTTATATTTTAAATATTATTTCTAAGGATTATAATGATGTCTTTGCTGCTACTAATATTGTAAAAGAATATTTTGGATATTTGACAATCCTAAGATTTAACATTGCATTAATGTTATTGAATTCTCCTGTCTCATTACTTAGAAGGTGTGAGTTTTATAGAGCTTTGAATACTGACTATTTAAGATCTTTGGAGAAAAAAAGTGTTTTTGCTTTTTTATTAAGATTTCCTTTTGGACTTTTTTTTCTTTTATTAAAGATACCATATTTTATATATAAGAATAAACAATTATGTCGCTTTTTAAAGATAAAGTTCTTTTAATTACTGGTGGAACAGGTTCTTTCGGTAATGCCGTATTGAAAAGATTTTTGGATTCCGATA
>NZ_JBKWZF010000062.1:0-7736 GCF_046991905.1 Finegoldia sp.
TCTAACCCAACAAAGGCAAACCATAAATTTATGGGATGGTACACTTCCCTATCGTTCAATGTCGCTTACAATTTTAATTCAGCAGTGACAAGCAGTTTCACACTTTACGCAAGATGGGATGAACGCCCCACGATTAAAGCGGAGGACATTGTGATTTTTGAGAAAGCTTATACTCCTGAAAAGTGGAAACAAGTGCGTATGGAGGATGTAACGGCTTCTGATAAAGAGGACGGAAATATCACTGGAAAGATTAAAGTACCGTATGATAACGTTGATTTGAATAATCAGGGTGAATATAAGGTACGGTATGAGGTTACTGACAGCGCTGGAAACAAGTTCACAAAGGAAGTGAAAGTAACTGTAATCAGCAGTAAGCCACCAGAAGAAAATACGTATAAGCGTATTCGTTCCATTTCAAAGGAATATGTTGATACACTCAACGTAAAGAGTTTATGGCGTGTGAATGCTGACATGAGTTCTTTATTGACTACCACGCTGAATAAAGCGGATACGAACACGAGAAGTGTCTGGAAGCTGTCAGCTGAGGATATAGAGCGTATAAAGGAATTTAATCGTACGCATGACTATTCACCTGAAAGCAATGCACTTTTCCTTGCACAGTTTGGTGATTTAAAACATTGATTTATATGAATGCTGTAGCAAGGAATCACATTGTTTAACTGCTTAGAGGAGGGATGAAAAAATGAGTAAAGAGAAAATGATTTTTCTCTCACTATTCGCGTTTGTTAGTTTGTTTTGTGGGTTACTGCTTTACTTGTCCATACCCGCATTATCAATTTTAGGAATTTCGTGTCTGAATGAGCTGAACGTACAGAGTGTTAATTGTGTTAGTATCGTAGTGCCGTTTACGGTGATACTTATATGCGCTGTCGGGATGGTCTTGGTGATGCTTGTTGTGTAAGTTATTCGCATGTATGTCTAATCACTGTATGGATGATGAATGCTAAAGATAACATTATCCTCCTCTATGCAGACGGAAAGGAGGAAAAAGTATGAGAACGATTTTCAGGTATGCTATATTCTTCGTGCTGTTTGTCATAACGACACTTGTTGTAATGGATGTAAATTCAACATCACAGAGAAAAACAGAAATGAATGATTCTGCTGAAATCAGTATGCGAAATGTGTTGAAAGCGAATAACATAAATAAAATGTATCCTATGACTGCAAGTGACATGGAAACTGAGTTGATAAGAAATATTGCTCAAAATATGAACACAGATAGCGGAATGGATATAGGCATACTGGAAATTAACACAAAAGGTCTTATGGATATAACGTTGACATCAGAGTTTACACATTTAAACGGACAAGCGGACAAGCGAACGATGCGAAAAATCATGCTTGTTGAAACTTACGAAAAGTAAGAATGCCGTTGGTGAAAATCTGTCGTATATGAATGGTTATGCTACCACAAAAGGCACAAGGCGCTAATAAAAAATAAGCGCCTTTTTTCGTAAAAAAAGCGAAAAAAGAAAGGAATAAAAACATGGAAATTAGTTTACGTACTGCCGTTATCGGCATCATTATTTTAGTAGGGGCTGTATTAGTTGTTGCAGCTTCTATTGTATATTCAAATAAAACAAATGCACAGATGCAGACCCAGACAGACAAAATGTTTCAGGATATCAATAGTGCTGCTGGTGCAAATATTCTCTCTGATACTCCGCTGACATTCCAGTATTAAAAATGTTTGACTTCGGTATATTGCAACCGTATGTAGACGATAAAGAGATAACAGACATAGACAGTAATTCAAAGACTGTCTATGTCACACATCAGTATAAGGGCACTTATAAGGTCGCGAATCTACCAGATGGTTATTTATCTGCTTTATTAAAACGGTTATGCAATGCAAAAGAAATCAATGAACAGTTCAACTATGAAAATCCGATACTTGACGGTGAAATAGATGGATTGAGAATCCATGCGGAGCATAGTTCTTTCGTCACTTCTGGTGATACGTTGAATATACGTAAAAATCCGTTGGAATTGGTCATTACTGAAGAACAAACGGATTTTGCACCACAAGAAGTATTTGATTTTTTAAGAGCTGCAGCACGTGCGAAAATGTCTGTTATATTTGGCGGTGAAGTAGGAAGTGGAAAAACTCAGGCTATGAAAACATTTTTAACATATACTGACCCTACTGAATCTATCGTATTTATTTCTGATATCGATGAAATGCGTATGACTGAACTTTATCCTGAACGCAACTATCGGCAATGTATTGTAAATGATATCGTCGATTATACAAAAGCGACGGCTTCTATATTGCGTGATAACCCTGCATATGTGTGTTTTCAGGAGGTTAGGGATAGTGCTGTAGATGCTTTGTTTCTGGCTTTGTCGGGCAGTTCTCGTGTCACCTCATCATTGCATGTAAAAAATGCTTTACTGATGCCGCAAAGACTGATACAGCTATCAGACAACAAGAATGATAAAAGACTATTGTCGACGATACATGACTATGTACAGATTTGTGTCGTACCGTATAAAGAGATAAAAAACGGTCTGACAAGGCGGTTCATAGGTGAGATAGCGGTTTTTTGGAATGAAGAAAATGAACCACGAAAGCAGCTGATTTATGAGTGTTATGGTAATAAGCCGCATCTGTATGCGTTGCCAAAATACTTCCAAGGGTATTTTGATAAAAACGGTGTCAAGTTGAAATGGAGTGAGGAAAAATGAAGAAATACAGTACAAAAAAGAAAAGTAAGCTCCTGTTCTTGGATACACATGGATATGATTTTTCAAGAACTGATCTAATACTTTCTATGACCGGAATAATCTTCCTGATTGCTACAGTATGTATCTTGCATAAGCTGAATGCTGTGTATTCCGGAATCATCATAATCTCGATGTTGATTGCATTACCTGTACTCATATCATCGTATTTCATGTATAAGGCAGAGAAAAAACGTTTCGATGAATACTGTACGTATTTTGAATACATGAAAATGTATTACAAGACATATGGAAAAATCATGGATGCTTTGCGAGAAACGGAAAAGCAGTTTAATGACAAGTCAAAAATGAAAGTATGTATTCAGGATGCGATACATGAAATCGAAGATAATGCAGATTATCATGCGGCACTGGGATATATTGATAAACGGTATCACAACACGCATTTGGAACGGTTACATTCTTTATTGATTATGGGAGAGGTACAAGGTACGAAAGGAATTGATAAAAACCTTGACTTAATCAATTACGAGAGTTGGCGTGAAAATATAATCATATATCAGAAAAAGAAAAAGACAGCTAGACTTTTCTTGATTTTCTTTCTGGTGTTTGCTTTGGTTACTTCCCTGATGTCGGTATTTGTGGCTGGACAGCTGGAAACCATGGCACAGATATTCAATGATGCAAGTTATCAGTTATACACGTTTATCGAACTTGAATTGATATTACTTGTGTTCGTTGGGATATGGTCGTATCTGGTCAGTGGTAAATGGATAAGGGGTGATGAATGATGAACAGAATCAGACAGCTGTTGAATGGCAATACAGAAAAATATGCATATCTGATAACGGATGAAAAGAAATTTCGTAATCAACATTATGCATGTTTGATTGTAGCACTGTTTACTTTCGTTCCTGCAATCATATTGTGGCTTGGCTTGACATATATCAGCGTGTGTCTGGCTTTGGTAATCTGTGTAAGTGCGTGGAGACTGCCGTATATGCTGTTGAAGCTGTCGCATAATACGCATTGTAATAATGTGATGGCAACAATCCCATTATGGATAAACGCCTTGTATTCTCTGCTGGGTGAAAACAATATCGACAATGCAATCATAGCATCTTATGAAACAGCTCCAGATGCATTGAAACAGGATTTAAAGGTGTTTATCGAACAGATAAAGGAAGATTCAGCAAACAAGCAGGTTTATATGAATTTCCTTTCCAGATATGAGATTGACGGATTCCGTGAAATCATGATGAAACTGTATGAATTCCGTAATCTTTCTAAAGAGAATTTGCGTTATGAAATATTGACATTGAATAAATCTTTGGGAAAGATTGAAGAAATGAATATGGAAAAGCGCTGTAAAGGTGAAATCATGATGGCTGACATGATGGCTGTCGTATTGATTTCGATTCCTAGCTTATATATGATGTTGATACAGGATATCTTAACATCAATCATTTTGTAGGAGGATATACGTATGAATATAACGTTAGAAGAAATTGTGGAATTCATTCCTGATATCATCATACTTATTCCCCTACTGTTTATTTTCTTACCGTTGTTTCTGGATATGGCAAAGTTAGGAGTGTGATATCATGGAAAATGTATTGGAAGAAGTGGCACAGCTGCTGCTTGAAAATATAGCGGTTATCGGTGTTGTAGGATTGCTGACAGTAACGTTTATGTCATACAATATTACAGATGCTATCATGAGGTTGTTCTAATGGAGATTACAACAAAGCAAACGGCAGCTATGTTCCCTGTGTTCATTGCTGTAATATCTGCAACTGTTTTAGTGATAGCGTGGCGGACAACTTGCGGTATGTATGTAAATGAATCCATGAAACAGAGTGAATCTGTGCAGCTGAATGTGAATGCCGGATTGATAGGAAAAAGCTATCCTGCAATTCTTGGCGAGAATATACGTATCAAGAAAGGCAGCATTTTCGTACCTACGGAACATATAAAGTGTCAGGATGCACAGGATGGAAACATTACTGGAGCAATACGATTTTATGGAAGTGTTGATACACGTACAAAAGGCGTGTACAAGTTGAAATGTGTTGCTGTTAATTCTTTAGGTCTAAAAACAGTAAAATACGTATGGATACTTGTGGATTGACGGTTGGGAGGATATTATGAGAGTATCGTTAAGGGCGGCAATAGGTATATTATTTCTGTCATTTGTTGTTGTAATATTCATGGGTATCATGAATGTACAAATGCAGATTAGTAAATTGAATGATTATCATTATGCCGCTGTGCAGGAAATGGAAAGCAGTGATTTTTCTCCAGTTGTGATAAACAGGATACGAAGCAATGGAGAGTATACCGTTAATGTGGAAGATAAAACATTAAAAGAAGATATGCGGATATATCAGGTGACTACTTCAAAGAAGATTTCTCTGCCAATCTTGAATTTTGAAAAAACATATGTAAAAGAAAGCACTGCACGATAGCGTAGTGCTTTCTTTTATAAAGAGGAGGCAGTCATGATTATTAGAAAGATGGTAAAAAGTACGAATGTGCTTGCATTTATCGTAAACAGAATACTGATGTTCGTGTTAGTTGGTTATCTATATTACTTGTTAAAGACCGATGGAAATATATCTTCATTTACAGTGATTCGTTATGGATGGACTGCTATGTTTTACTATTGTATATTTGACACAGTGATTAAGGTATCAAAACTTAAGTATCGGTTAGCAAACCCATTATTAAGAGAAATAAAAGTAGAAAAAGATTATTCGATATGTGAATGTTGTATTCCTGTTATGATAAATGGAAATAGTGAAGAAAAGCAGGAAAATAAACCTATAGGTAAGATTCAAAAAATGGATAAACGTATAAGGGCGATAAGTAAAGCAACATGGTTGAATGTGGAAAGTGTCTTGACTATCATTTCATATATTTTTGAAATGATTGTTATGTCTACTATGTGTTTCTTGTTTTATTACGGCATACAGACAGTGGATTTCAGCAAAGTAACGGTCGAAGGGATTCTATCCGTGTGGTTTGTGTGCAGTATATTGAGTTTTATGATTTACAAGTTATCCTATCTTTCAGAAAATGGATGTAATCATTATATCAGGTTGAGATATGGTGAATCTGAATATATTTTAACTGATAGAATGGAATTGAACACAGGAAGAAACCGCGCATGGTTACGGTCTAAAAGAGATAAAAGCGATATGTTTATGGATGTATGTATTCATTTTTTTGAATTGTCTTTTGATATATGTAAATTGCTGTCATGTGCTTTTATCATTATGTTTGCATCTTGTGGGCTATGTGAGTTGTGGATGGTGTATCCATATATGCCGGATGTATTTTTTTATTTTTCTTTATTGATAATCGTTGTTGAAATAGCGAAGATTTTAATTTCAGAAGTCAGCTATGAGATAGATAGGGATATCGTCCTTGCACGACCTTTATCCTGTGGAGAAGAATATAAGTTTTTTGAAAATGATATTGATAAGAAAAAACTTATCATGTGGAAATCAGAAAGGAATGATAAAAATGAATATGGTACAATATGATTTACAATTTGCTACGGTAAGCGTTCCGGCGGAAGTGTCTCACGAAGAAATACGTTCTACTGTGGCAAACGTTGTAACGGATGCAGGAACTAAAGCAAAGAATACAACGACAACAACGGCAAAGGGTGTTATAGACAGTATCGGTGTCATTGCATTGATTGTGTGTGTGTTTATGCTTCTTTTTGGAAAAAAGAGTAAGGCTTTAGAAATTATTGTGTGTGTTGTTGTTGCGTATCTGGTTATAACAAATGCACAGGCAGTTTGGGCTTGGGCAACATCGTTTGTAAAATAGAAAGGGAGTGGAGCTTATGATGAATAACCTGCTCCCTTTTATCTTGTTTTCAAAAGATATCTCAGAGCTTGGAGACGGTGTAATAAATAACCTTGAAACGAAAGATATGGTAACAGATTTCATGCGTAAAATAGGTGAAATATTGTTTGATTTATTAAAAATGATAAATGATTCATTAGAAAAGGCTTTTACACTTGTCTTGAATTTTGATTTTTCCGGTATTTCACAATTACAAATAGCCGGAACGAGATTACAGGATTTTGCAATGTCAATAGGATTTATTGTGTTCGTAATATTTGTGGTTGTGAAATTTCTGAAATTTGAAAATCTTTTAGGCTATTTTTACAATGTTCTATGTACACTTGCGATGATTACGATTTTTGGATTCGTGTTTACATTCATGCATGATTTACAGAAATACGGAATGCAGACAGTGAAATATGCTTTTGACGTTAAGGAACAGGAAACGACATCCGACATGTTATATAGAAATGCTACTGTGGATTTGAAGCAGTCGGTACAAAAAAATAAGGTCATACATTTAAGTGAAAAGATTAACAGAAGGAATTATGACTATTTAGAATCGCTTCCACATTCTATCATAGATACAAAATATGAAGATGGAAAAGTAGTTGATTTGGACGGTGGAGTTTTAGGCACTTCATTCTTAGAAGAAAAGTATTATCGTTATAAAACTGATTATTGGGAAGTTGTTATCACGCTTATCGTAATGGCAATCATTTATATATTCAGCATCTATAAAGGTGCGTATCTGGCAATACAAGGGCAGTTGTTGAAACTTCTTGGTACTTTGGCTATGGCGATAAAGCTACATGATGCTAAACAGGCAGCTCAGGCGATTGGTAGTGTAGTAAATAATGTGCTCGCTATATTTATCTTATACCTGTCTGTAACATTGTTTTCTGTGATTAACGCAAATCTAATTACTACTAATTATTTTGATAGCTTAGGTTTAGGTGCATGGTTTGTGAAAGCTGTCTTTATATTAGCTTGCGGAATGATGTGCATTCTCGGCGGTACAGAGATAGATAAGTTGTTCGGTATTGATTCAGGCAGTGGCTTCATGATGAAATCCGCATTTTTTGGCGGTAAGATGCTCAGGGGCGGTAAGAAAATGGCTGCCGCAGGAGCTGCAAGCTTTGGCTTAGCTAAGAAAGGCATGCAAG
>NZ_JBKWZF010000063.1:0-7704 GCF_046991905.1 Finegoldia sp.
CAAGATGGCAGAAAAAGGAATAGCATGTAATGTACATTATAAACCATTGCCTATGCTTACTGCTTATAAAAATTTAGGGTTTGATATTGAAAATTATCCAAATGCTTATGATCAATATAAAAATCAAATTACATTACCTTTATATACAAAACTTGTAATGGATGATATTGATTATATTCTCAGGGCATTTGAAGATAGTATTAAGGAGACGTTATGATAAAAGTAGGCGATTCTGCAGTAATTACAAATACAGTTACAGAAGATAAAATTATATTGTTTGCTCAGGCATCTGGTGACCATAATCCTCTTCACTTGAATGAGGATTACGCAAATAAAAGTATTTTTAGAAAAAGAGTCGCCCATGGAATGCTTTCTGCTTCATTTATCTCTGCTGTTTTAGGAACCACATTACCAGGGGAGGGGTCGATTTATTTAAGCCAAACATTGAAGTTTATCAAACCAGTGTATATAAACGATACTATTACAACTGAGGTGAGTGTTGTTTCAATATCGAACAATATTGCTTTATTACATACGACATGTAAGAATCAAGAAATGCAAATTGTAACAAAAGGTGAGGCAAAAGTACTGCTTCCCAATAAAGGATAACGAATTATGTACAGAAAGTATATTAAACGAATATTGGATTTAGGTTTAGCTTTATTATTAGTAGTTCCTGTATGTCTCATATCATTCGTGATTGGCTGTTTCATTAAACTAGAGGATAGCGGCCCTGTATTCTATAAAGGAGCAAGACTCGGTAAAAACAGAAAACCATATAAAATGTATAAATTAAGGTCGATGAAGATCAACGCGCCTGATATAAGAAATAGCGATGGTTCTACTTATAATTCTATAGATGATCCAAGGCTTTTAAAAATCGGTAATTTTATTCGTAAATCAAGTCTAGATGAATTACCACAAATATTCAATGTCTTAAAAGGGGAAATGAGTTTAATTGGCCCTAGGCCAGATTTGGAGGAACAAGGTTATCTGTATGATGAATTAGGAAAAGATCAAACTAAATTCAGCATCAAACCTGGAGTAACTGGTTATGCACAATGTAAAGGTCGAAATGAAATAAGTTGGGATGAAAAACTAAAGCTCGATCATTACTATGTTGATAATTGTTGTTTTATATTAGATGTTAAGATATTTTTTTTAACAATTTTTAATGTTATAAAGAGAAAGGGGATTAATAAAGATGAGTAAAATAGTAATTGATGAATTTAACTCCACAATCTTTAGTCAAAAAATGGGGAATATTATTTATAAAGATAGAGATAGTCTAAAACAGTGTCTGCAAACACGAGCAGATAAGTTTGATCATCTAAGCGTAAAAGTATGTTGTCATGATATAGAGATATGCAATGATTTAATTAAAAATGGGTTTTATATTGTAGATACGTTAGTTAGTTATAAATTTGATTATGAATCTGATACAATACCTGACGATCAGGAAACTGTTTATAGGGAGTATCCCAAATTGAATGCCCTTGGTGTTTTAATTTTATTGAACTAACTCACTCATTATGGATAAAAGTATATCCTCCACCCCCCACAAATGAAAAATATATAAATAATAAAATTTTCCTCTTCTCAAAAATTCTTTTTTAAGGTATATTGGATATAGTTCCCTTACCCAATGATTTCGTTGGGCTGGTAACTTTGGAATTTAGGGTTATTCCAATTGATGGTGACGTTTCTGCCTGCACACAATGCAGATGGTAACGTCTCTTTTTATTAATCCGGAGATGATTTCTTCAGGAATAATAGTCAGCGATCCAGGATCTGGTGTATTTGTAGCTGTTCGTATCGCAGCCATTCGATCCTCTTTCTTACTGTTTCCTAAGAAACCATAATGTCGAATTTTCATAAAACCTTTTAGTAATACATGAAACATATAACGTCGAAAAAATTCAGTGCCATCCAATGTCATATCTTTCAATTTATTATTGTCTTTATAGTCCTTGAATTTGAAAGTCACTCTGTTGTCTTCATATTTGACAATACGTGCATTGCTGATTGCGATTCTATGAGTATAACGTCCTAGGTATTTTATCACATGCCTTGCACTTTTCAGTGGCTTTTTTTTATACACAACCCATTGCTTTTCATAACATATATCTATGATTTCTTGAAGTTGCTCCTTTTTAGCTAGTTTTAAAGTATCAAATGACTTTTTTAATCGATCAAGATATTTGCCTTGAAATACCTCTGAGAGCACTTTAACAGGCAAGAAAAATTTCTTTTTTGAAGGCTTCCATCGCCCAAGAGAATCCATATCGCCACCTGGAATAATACAATGGATATGAGGGTGAAGACCGACATTCTGTCTCCAAGTATGCAGAACAGAGGTAAATCCAATCTTGGCTCCCAAATATTTTTTATCCGAATATAACGTCTTCAGCGTTTCTGAAGAAGCTTCAAAAAGTATATTGTATATCAATTTAAGATCGATCAATTCCAGAATATTCAAATCTGATAAAATTGTAAAGGAAATAATTCACATTTAAAGTGAATCTGCTTTGCTTGTGGATCCATACCTCACGATCATAAGCCTGGCAGCTGGGGTAGTTTACATTTTTACAGGAATTATAATGTATTTCCGTATGACCACAACATTCACATACATCCTTATTCATTCCAAAGATGCCTGTTTTACATTCTTTGATATCCTTGAGTATTTTCTCTGTTTTTTATTCAGGATTTTAGAATCAATTTTTCCTTCTTCATCAAGTGTTAGAAAAATCTCTTGGATTTTTGTCATATACCTATCTCCAAAGAATGAGATACAGAGGGAGCCACTTCTAAATCTGATGTATCGCATTTAATATAGCGAGCGGTGGATGAAAAACTGTTATGACCGAGTAGTCTCTTTAAAGTAAAGACATTGCAGCCATTACGAAGCATCAGAGTGGCATACGTATCTCTTAGATTATGAAAACGGATTTCATTGGAATAAAAATCAAAACTCTTAAGATATTTTTTGAAAAGATTATTAATATAATTCTGGTTGATATGCTGCTGGGAATTTTTACCGACAATAAAATATCCCTTTGGATCAGTGCGATAGACTTTCCAATATTCTTGAAGAGCTTTATGGAGAATATCTGACATAGGAACTTTTCTCGATTTATTCCAGAGTTTCTAATATACAATGATTTCATTGGTGATTTTGAATCTATATCAGAAAT
This sequence comes from Finegoldia sp., assembly GCF_046991905.1. NCBI lineage: Bacteria > Bacillati > Bacillota > Tissierellia > Tissierellales > Peptoniphilaceae > Finegoldia > Finegoldia sp. The sequence continues at coordinate 3,198 of NZ_JBKWZF010000063.1, forward strand.
TTTAAGTCTGGCGATTTCACCAACTCTGAGCCCTGCACCCAGACCAAGGAGAATAAAAGCACGAAGCCTAACATCCGAGGTATCAAGCAGAGCGTAAATCTGATTGGCTGAGAATACGTAAATTTCTTTCTGTTGATAGATGATATTGGGAAACTGCCTTCTGGACAGAGGCCGCTCAAGAATGACATCATAAAAGTAGCACTAATCACAGAATTTAAAGATTGAGGGGAGTAGACACCTTTAAGGTGAACAATAAACTCTTGTGCATGAAACACAGTCAATGAAAAAACATCATTGCAGGCGGTATAATCAATGGAATTTGATAAATACCAAGAATACATGTGGATAGTTGAATTTCTCTATCGCAGAGGCATCATAGTGTTCGTTTCCTTCATAGCCCCTTATATCATCGAATCGTCTTTTCAGGTGGTATATCCGCTGATAGCCGATCATACGGGGATCTACCCCATGCATCATAAGGGTATCCTCTATACTGGTTTGAGGATAGGTATGATAGGCTTCATCAATGAAATCAGGATGAATTTTGACTCTTTTGCCTGCCTTTATGAATATCCCACTTTTCAGTGAGATTTTGATCTCTTCATTTGTATTTGGGTGCTGATACTGATTATCTCCCAACACTTTATTAGCAGCTCCTGATGGTTGACCATCTCGCTTGAGATTCCGTTTTAGTCTATATATGTATGTTGTTACCTATCATTTTCAAATCAAAATTGTTTTCAGTAAAAACATTTTTCAAAGATTCACCATTCTTCCATTGTTGCCAAAGTTTTAGACGAAACTCATAAGTTAATGTGTGCCTGTTTTCTCTTACTGCTTTTACATTCGGATTTGCCTGCAGTATCGCCATCTCCTGCTGCACGTATCGTTTTGCCATTGTTTTAGCCCTGTCAGTATCTGAACAGAATAAAACTACCAGTATAACTGGTAGTTTTCTCTGAGCCTATAAGGCTCCTTTCCCTGCTACACCTAAAGGTACGGTGAGAAAGACTTGACGGTTGCACTCTGCTACTTGTACCCCTTAAAGGGGTCCTCTATTTTATTTTTTCACCTGTGAATGGGTCTACAAATTCCTTCATGCTCATTTGATCATACATTTTGTCCTCGTAAATTTGATTCCTTATGTATTCTTCTATTACTTTTTTATTTTTTCCCACTGTATCGACATAGTAGCCCCGACACCAAAATTTACGTTGCCCGTATTTATATTTCAAATTCGCATGTCTCTCGAATATCATCAATGTGCTCTTTCCCTTCAGATATCCCATAAATGACGAGATACTCATTTTGGGTGGAATCTTTACCAACATGTGCACATGATCATTGCATAATTCCGCCTCAATTATCTCAACACCTTTTCGCGCGCATAAATCTCTTAGTATTTTTCCTATATCTTTTTTCAATTTTCCATATATTACTTGCCTTCTATACTTAGGCGCGAAAACGATGTGATAATTGCAATTCCATTTTGTGTGTGCTAAACTTTCTGTATCCATATTTTATGGTACCTCCTTTATTTTGTTGTGACCGCCAAGCCACTTACATTATATCGGAGGTTTTCTTTTTTTTGTTACTTTTCTTATAGCTTAAGCTTTTTAGAACCACCTGTATAACAGGTGGTTTTCTTGTTACAAAAAAAGCACCTATAGTTAGGCGCCAGTACTGTCAACATACTGTCCTCTCTATAGGTACCATTTTAAGGATAAAAACACTATCTACCCCTTCTTTTGTTCATATACTGATTTTAGTGGCTTAGTTTATATATTATATCGACCAACTAAATTTTTAAATAATATCTTTAACAAATCACTATTTCCTTTAAAAAAACTTATTTTAGTTGGAGTTTTCTCTTTACGAGGATACTCTCGGATTACAGGTATTTCACATACATTATATTTTAACTGTGTTGCTCTAGTAGACAAATAAGCCAATAACTCATATGTTATAAATATATCTCTTAATGGCTGAACTCTCTTGTCTTTTAGATAATTAGCTGAATATGCTCTGAAAGCATTTGTTGTATCAGTATAATGATGCTTAGCTGTTATCGATATGATTGGTGCATGAATAAGCCTTACAGACAGATATCTAATTAACGGAGTATTGATAGCACGTCCTCCTTTGATAAATCTAGAACCTTGAATAAAATCGTATCCCTCTTTTAATTTCTCGATAAAACGTGGAATGTCTTCAATTGAATCTTTGTCATTTCCATCTATAGTGATGATACCTTTGTATCCTCTTTCAAGCGCATAATAAATTCCCATTCTTAATTGAGCTCCCTGCTTCCCGATATCATTTTTCACTAACAGGGTATTGACTTCAAGCTCTTTTAGCAAACTTTGCTCCATACTATTATCAGTAGATCCTCCATCACATATTATGATATCTACAGTGGAAGATATATTAAATTTCTTTGCTCTTTTAAGTTCTTTATGAATCCGGCTTCCCTCATTGATGACAGGAATTAAAACACAATAATCATTTTCTTTTTTTCTATATTCATAACAAAAGAAATCTGGTACCCCTTTGATATTTTCATATTTCATATTAACCTCCATTCCGCCACTCTAGCTTGCGGCACAAATAGTAATGATAGTAACGTAAAAAAACGCAGCCCTACCTTCAATGGACAGATTCGTGATTTTAAGCAGTAGCAGAATGATTACAATTGCCACGACATTTGTATAAAAACCGCCAGTAAGTACTGAGCTCCTGTCTTCAATATCCTTAATGACTCCATAAACGGCACAATTGCTAATTCAAAATAGGTCAAAGACAATAAGGATGACACTAAAGACTCCAAATAGATTGGTGACCTTTTTCGACTTGGTTTAGTTCCAGATAGTTATATTCCTTCTATACCAATTCGTATTCTTCGTGAATTTACCTACTCACACTATAAACTAGTTTCTTCGTGGTAGTTTAAAGAAGAATCTGTGCTTTAATCTCTCAATGGCTATATTGCGCAAAAATAACGGAAAGAACGTATTCGCATTGTTAAAGAACACATGAACTACATCAATCCTTGTATTGGTGCATCAGATACTCTTATTGACAGATGGATCAGCCATTTGAGTCACAGATATCTTTGCTTTCTGCTATATCAGCTTTTGACCGTGCTTTTGTAATCACGACCATTTCAGAAATGAGGATTGATATATCACAATCCTCTAATGTAAAGCGCATTTGTTGTTAGAATTGTCTTACTCTCGATAATATTGAATCTGCTGGTATGAAAAAATCTGTTCGTATCACATATGCTGATGTATACCTCAAACCGGTATTAATCCGAGTAGTTCATGCTGCTGTGAAAGTTATAGAACACCCTTACTATAGAGTCAAATACGACCGAACCCTAAAACGTCGTGGTAAAAAATGAGCTATCATTGCAATTTCTAGGATGATTCTTACTGCATTTTACTTCATGTTTAATAATAGTGAAATATTCAATTCTAGTGATTTATAAAAATTGATATAGTACTCAAAAAGACAAGCAAGAGGAACGCGCTATTAAATAAACCTCGAAACTTCTTTTGTTCAAAGGTATTACCTAGTTCAGTACTACCAGTTCCTTGTTAATTTATAACTGCTATTTTCACACCTCTTTTTAGTCCATTTTTTTTACATAAGCTAGTTATTTCTTTCACACTACTCCTCTTGAAATAAACATTTAAACTGTAATAATATTTTCTTGATTAGATTGATATTTTTAAGATTCTCCATTTCTATAGAGACATAGTTTTTATAGTCTTCTTTTTTAAGAATGCACTTTAACTGCTCATGCATTTCAGACCAAACAATTTCTTTTAAATATGGTTCGCTAATATGAATATGGTTAACAAGCTTGAAGTCTATGGAATGTAAATCTTCATTATTTTCGATAATAGTTCCTAAATCCAAATTAACTTTAAATCCTTCAGAATTAACCAGATTAACTAATGCAGTTGCCTCTTCTGTAGTGTTAATAAAATTTGTATTATATATTTTAGGATTTGCCTCTATTGATAAGACTGTATGATGCTTACATGCATAATTTCCAAGTTCTTTAAAGAAGAGAATAGCTTGTTTGAAATTATCAGCATTAGAAATGACTCTATTTCGTGGTGATCCAAAAACAATATTATTTGCTCCTAAATGTTCAGCAAAAATAATTGCTTTCATTGTATATTCTTTTAACTTTTGTCGCTCCTCATCCGATCCAAACAACTTTTCTTTTCGGTTATACCATATAGACTGGATAGAACAAATTTGTAGTGAATATGATTCAGATAGCATTCTTTTAAATTTATCAGCGATTAAAGGTGTATCATAAGGATCAATAAACAACCGTGTTGGTGCAAGCTCAATACCATCGAATTTTAGTTGATGCAGAAATTCATACATTTCTTTATCATATTCTTTATCCCACGCAATGTTTGATATTGATAATTTCATTCTTGCCTCCATTCTCTCGCAATGCGCGAGCACAAATTTTTATGAAACA